>JAUVOB010000384.1 GCA_030599405.1 Chloroflexota bacterium
GCCATCAGATATCGCTCCCAGCAAAGCTCTATATAATGGCTGGAATTCCAAGTTACCAATCTAGAAAGCCTCAAGACAATGACCAGATTTGTATGACAATGACGTTAAGTTGTAGTAGACTTGCGAGAGCATGCCGTATTTAACGATTAAGGGCCAGCAGATATTCTTCGCCTTTCGAGAAAGTCGCGGCGCGTCAGAGTATTCACTCCTACTAATCCATGGCGCAGGGGGTTCACACCTGGATTGGCCGCCAGAACTCCGGAATATGGCCAGGACTAATGTCTATGCCATGGACCTTCCGGGCCACGGTCGGTCTGATCCCCCAGGTTATTCGTCGATCAGTGATTACGCCGAGATTGTCGCAGCATTTATTGAAGCCATCGATGTCGTGAACATCATCCTGATCGGTCACTCGATGGGCGGAGCAATCGTCCAGAGAATTGGCCTAAGCCCACCGTCACAGGTTGAAGGCCTTGTGCTTGTAGCCACTGGAGCCCGATTACGCGTCGCACCGGCGATTCTCGATGGTGTTGTCCAGGAATTCGAGAGGACTGCTGACGTCATTTCCGACGTTGCGTGGTCAGAAAACACACCAGATCGATTGAAGCAATTAGGAAAGCGAAGGCTGCTAAATTGTGATCCCACGTCTGTATACGGTGATTTTGTTGCCTGCAACGATTTTGACCTAATTAATGACCTGCACGATATGCAGTTGCCTACACTGGTTGTCTGCGGAACAGAGGACCGGATGACACCACTGAAGTACAGCCGATTTGTGAATGAGCAATTACCAGACGCGCGGATAGAGACCATCGAGGGAGCGGGTCACATGGTCATGCTCGAGCAGCCTAATGCAGTCGCCGCGGCTATTGAGGTGTTTGCTAAAGAATTGACCGGGTCGTAATTCGCCCTGTATTCAATCGGTTATCTATTACAGCCTTTGGATTTCTTCGCGAAGAAGCGGCGCAATACCGGCTATTGCCTTTCCCCGGTGACTGATCCGGTGTTTTTCAGCCGCAGACAGCTGGGCCATTGTCATCCCCTGATCCGGCAGGTAAAACACAGGATCATAGCCAAATCCTCCAGTACCTTGTGGCTCCACGGCAATGTGGCCTTCGCATGTCCCTGATGCTATGCCCGCTATTCCATCTGGGCGTGCCAGGGCGACAACACATCGAAACCGAGCACTCCTCAGCTCCCTGGGCACCCCCCGCAATTCTCGTAGGAGAAGTTCATATCGTTGCCTTGGCGTCAGACTATCACCACCATAACGAGCCGTGTGGACACCTGGTCTTCCGTCCAGAGCGTCTACCTCAAGTCCTGAATCATCAGCCAGCGTTAGCATTCCCGTTTCTTTGGAATAAGCAAGGGCTTTGATGATGGCGTTCTTCTGAAAAGTATCACCACTCTCTTCCACGCTGAGATCTATCTCCAAATCATCTAGAGACAGCCACTCAATAACTAGATCCCCAATGAGGCTTGCTAGTTCTTCAACCTTTCCTTTGTTCCGGGTAGCGACAAGTAGTAGCTTTTTCATGTTCTTTGTCAAGCCTGATAGCCTTGTTAGGAACGTTTAAATTCGTTGACGCTCTTTCCACGCCCATGTTATACTGCGCCACTGTGACAGGGACGCGTTGGCTGAGCCTATCAATGTACAGTGAGTATTATTCGGCGATTTGAGTTGTGAGCAAGAAAAAGAATTCGCGATTACGATTTAACTTCGGCTTTATGCTTGAGTCCGATCTGGGCACAAGCACAGAAGTGGAGCTTGACTATCCTTCAGTTGAAATCGATGATGTTTCGCTGACACCTTTGACAGGATCCTTTCAGACCATACGAAGTTCAAAGGGTCTATATATTACCGGCGAGTTATACAGCTCTACTGAGACGGAGTGTGCTCGTTGCCTTGAAAACGTTAAGTTACCCTTATCTATCAAGATTGATGACCTGTTCTATTACCCAGCAAGCACTGCTCCGCCTGGTGAATTTGGCGTTGGAATAGATGGATTTGTCGATCTTAATCCACTGGTACGCCAACTTAGTTTGCTTGAAATCCCAATGAAACCGTCTTGCCGCTCCGACTGTAAAGGTTTGTGCGCACATTGCGGTAACAATCTCAATTTCGATAACTGCGAATGCGAAACAGATAATATAGATCCCAGGCTCGAGTCCCTTCGCCCTCTCCTTGATTCACAGACTGAGATCGGGAATTAGGTTTCCGATTTCTATAAGAAGCAAGAAGCCGCGCTATGTTTTACGATGAAGCCAAAGTCTTTGTGCAAAGCGGCAGTGGCGGCGATGGCATGATTAGTTTTCGCCGCGAGAAACACGTACCACGCGGCGGCCCTAACGGGGGTGACGGAGGAGTTGGCGGAGACGTGATCTTTACCGTTAATCCGTCCTCCAACCTCTTGATTCGCTATCACAGAAAAAGCCATTTCAAAGCAGGAAATGGTAAGCACGGCGGAGGAAAGAACATGACCGGGGCGAGGGGCGAAGACGTACTTCTCGAAGTACCTCCGGGAACGCTCATTCGGGATGAAGCTACGGGTAATCTTTTGGCCGATCTAACAGAACCAAACGACGAAGTGGTTATCCTGCGGGGTGGTCACGGAGGTAGGGGAAACAGCCGTTTTAAGTCAAGCACCAACCAGGCACC
>JAUVOB010000003.1 GCA_030599405.1 Chloroflexota bacterium
CGCCGAACCTGAGGCCGAAGCGGCTGAACCAGGCGCTGAGACGGCCGAACCCGCAGGTGAAACTCCTGAGGAGGTTGGTGAATCACCGGAGCAGGCGAACTCCAGCCGGATCATCGCTCTGGCCCAGCCCGTCATAGACGCTCGAGCTGGCTTGGCCCAAGTTGACGTGGATCGGTTGCAGTACAATATGGAATTCAAAGGAAAAGTCACAACGGCGGGTGGTCACGTTACGACATTAAGCGGGACGCCGCTAAACGAGGCTGCTCAAAATAAGCTTCAAGAATTGCAGACCACTTTAAATGGCTTTACCTGGACGCCTACATAATAGAGGTGATTCGAGCCATCGGAGGGCTGCCGGATAACAACCAGTGAGGCCAGGTCAATGAATAAACGGCTACTCATTTTAGGTGTGATGTTCTCATTAGTCCTTGCCTGCAACCTTCCGCTGGGTAGAAACGAAGAAGATGAGGCAAGTGATGTCTCCAATCCGATCGTTGCTCCAGTGGATGGAGATGAAAATGTCGAATTAGGGAGTAAAATTCCTAGTGTAGAGGCTATCCGGAACTGGCTCTACCTGATTGATGTCAATCTTGAACCAGAGGTCGTCGAGCAAATCGCCGAATCAAACTTCGATATGGCCGTTTTGGATTTCATTCCCTCGGAGGCCAATAACACGGATTACCCTATGGCTGAGGTCGTCGACCAGTTTCACAATGCCCCGCACGCTAAGTTGGTGCTGGCTTATATTGACATTGGAGAAGCGGAAGATTATCGGACCTACTGGCAACCAGGATGGGGGATTGGCGACCCGGAGTGGATAGTCGGCGATGACCCAGATGGCTGGGCAGGCAACTACCCGGTAGCGTACTGGTGGGATGAGTGGCGGGAAATCTGGACCGGTCCGGATGGCTACCTGCAGGCAATTATCGACGTCGGTTTCGACGGCGTCTATCTGGATTGGGTTGAGGCTTTCTCCGACGAGAATGTGGGGGAATTTGCTAGATTGGATGGTGTTGACGCCCGGCAAGAGATGATCTGGTGGGTGGGCGATATCGCCGAATTCGGCCGAGATAGAAATCCTGGTTTTGTTGTCATCGCTCAGAACGCGGCCGAACTGCTGGAATCAGGCGAATACGTCGAGATAATTGACGCCATTGCTCAGGAGCAGGTTTGGTATGATGGGGGTGCGGACAATGATCCGCCGGGTGATTGCCCATTACCCCGAACGGAAGCAGATGTAGACACGGAGACTTATCGCCAGAGTTTAACTCCCGGCTGCCAGCGACAATATGACGAGTATCCGGAGAGTACTTTACACGTGAGCAGCGACGAATATCTTTTATACCTTCGACGTGCCAAGAGCATGGGGTTACCGGTATTTACGGTAGACTACGCTCTTCATCCCGATAACGTCAATTGGATCTATGAAACCTCAAGAGGTTTAGGATTTGTACCGTTTGTGGGAAATCGAGCTCTGGATGAGTTTGTCGAACCATTTGATTCTTGAGATAAATTGAGAAGATGGGCTAGAGATCTATAGCGCGAATAATGAATTGGGCTTGTTGGGTTTCTGAAAGCTTCCGGAATATCTTCATGTGGCCGCTCAACCTGGTGAGGGATTTGCCAAAGAGGACCGGCAGGCTACTGGCCGTACTCGAGGCGGGGTTCGAACTTCGCGGGATAAAGATTCTCATCTACTGGATCCATGCATCATTCTGGTATATCTTTGACATCATTGGGGGGCCTGAGCTGGCTCAAGTCGTCATACGCACTCTCGCAGAGTCAAGATCCTTAACCAACGAGGAGATAATGGCTGCGAAAGCCGTGCTGGGGCCCCAGGCGATTCGCTTTAGAGACGTCAGGATTGCAATGGGCGGTCTGTTACTCCCCTTGTTCCGCATGAATCGGAATCGGGCATTCGCGACCTGGCACACAATCAACTTGCCTGCTTCAAAAGCCTCAGATATCTCCCTGTTGGTGCACGAATTAACCCACGTCTACCAGTACGAACGAGTGGGGTCGCTCTATATTGGCCAGGGTTTATGGGCCCAGTTCAGATTAGGGAGGCAGGCATATGAGTATGGCGGCGCCGATGGATTACTGGCAGGACGTGCTGCCGGAAAGCGCTTAAACGACTATAATCGGGAGCAGCAAAGCCAGATTGCCCAGGACTATATCTCGCTTCTTCAGAATGATTGCGATACAGAGGCGTATAATCCATTCATACGTGAACTGCAACGTGGATTAATCTAGGCGTATGGATGATTATTCATCTTTCTCAGTGATGACTGCGAGTACAATTATACCTCCTGAAGGCTAATCCTCGACTGCGTTGAGAATTCCTTCGGAGGGATCAAGGATATGCAATGGCTGAGGAATTTCTGAAAAGGTTAACGGTCAGTGGGCCGGAAATCTCCGAAATAATGGATCTCCCTGTCGGCGAAATAACGATTGGCCGTCAAGAAGGAAACGAGCTACGACTAAACCATAGACTGGTATCTAGACAACATGCCCGGATAAAGTGTACGGCCAAGACTTGTCGTGTAACCGATCTTGGGAGTGCCAATGGCACGCTTGTTGATAGCGTTAAGTTAGAGCCAAACACGCCGTCATTGATCAAGTCGGGTGCAACGATAAGCATTGGTCCATTTGAAATGGTTTTCGAACAAATAGCAGTAGTGCCGGCAAAACCCGCACCTCCAGCGAAACCAGCCAAGCGCCCACCCAAGCCAGTAGCGAAAGCCCCACCACCTCCACCGCCGCCAACACCCCCGCCGCCGGTTGGGGAAACTAGACCGCCGATCGACTATAGCCAACCACCCCCAGGCCTTACTAAGATAGAAAGCCGGTATCTACAATATCTGCCGGGGATATACCATACTGACTTCATGAAGCGGTTCTTGGCCATCTTTGAGTCGGTATTAGCTCCAATTGAATGGAATGTTGATAACTTTGATTTGTATCTCAATCCGGATACGACTCCAGCTGGATTCTTACCCTGGTTAGCGAACTGGTTCTCAATAACATTTGATTCAACCTGGACGGTTGAACAGCAGCGCGAACTACTCAATGAAGCCCACAAGATTTACGCAAGACGAGGGACGCGGTGGGCTCTTTCCCGAGTCCTCGAGATCTATACCAGGGCGGAACCCGAAATCGTCGATCTCAACTCTGATGAGGATCCGTTTATATTTACGGTGAAGATACCGCTGAAAGAGAATGATATCGATCGAACACTTATCGAACAGATTGTAGATTCCAATAAACCAGCCCACACTAACTACAAGCTAGCATTTGCAGGTCGATCGGCAAAAAAGTAACTTCCGCTGGAATCTATACCATGGGCCGGTTCAAAGAATGCTCGTTACATGGGTGATTGCTTGAATTCATTCATTCTGCCTGTAGGAGAAGATTGCGAATTGGATAACGCCTCACAATTGCCGAACATCCCCAAGTATTGACAATCTTATTCTTCGCTTTATAATTTTTTGGCTAGGTGCTGAATGCATACCTGTACCATCCTCTAAATCATCGAGGTTCTCGCCAGGAATGTGACAACATATATGTGTTGCAATTGCGACGCTCCCCTTATGACATCCAATCTACAATTTGTTCACCGCATCGCTAATTGTTGTCAGCTGCAAGGAACCAATCCCAATGTCAAGACATAGAACGCTCCCTTTACTGGCGATAAATGCTGCGTTGATTGCCTCTGCTATGATCTCCTGCCGGTCTAAACCAGATTCGACTACTCTAATTCCACCAACAGTTCCCCAGCCTACTTCGACTGTGGAGATTGGTGAGGCATCAGACGATGAAGATGAACCACCGGCGCCAGTAACCATTGAGGTCACCCGCCTCGTTGTTGCGACAGAGGTGGTAGTGGTTACACATGAACCCATCGAAGAGGAGCCCGAGCCGCAGGAGTTGGTCGTCTGCATTTCAGAGGAACCAGAGACTCTTTACCCATATGGCTTTCGCAGCACCGCCACTGCAGCAACACATGTGAATCATGGGATATACGAGTCACTAATCACCAACAGATCCTTCGAATTCCAGGCCAGGGGTATTGAAAAAATACCTAGCCTGGCGGACGGTGATGCGTTTTTCGATAGCGTTGTTGTCGATGATGGCGATATGGTAGTCGACGTCGACGGCGATGTAGTTGCCCTGAGAGACGGCGTCAGAGTTAATAATCTCTCTGGCGAGGAAATCGTCTACGATGGTACTCCTACGGTTATGTCTCAGATGGTGGTGTCGTTCACTCTACAACCGATGACTTGGTCTGACGGGACGCCGGTTACTGCTGATGACTCTGTTTATAGCTTCGAACTGGCCTCTGATCCCCACACGCCCGTTCCCAAGAACCTGGTCGCTCAGACTCAGTCCTACGAAGCAACGGGAGACCTTACATTGGAATGGACGGGTATTCCCGGGTATTTTGACCGGTCTTACTTCACCAATATCTGGTCGCCATACCCGCGGCATTATTGGGGAGATATTCCCCCGAAGGAACTCCTGGAAGCCGATGTTTCAACCAGACGGCCTCTTAGCACAGGTCCATTCGTCCTCAGCGAGTGGACGGATGGAGAGCAAATCGTTCTTGTAAAAAATGATAACTACTATCTTGCAGATCAAGGTTTGCCTGCAGTGGACTCAGTCCGATTTATTTTCGTTCCAAGTAGCAGCCAACTCATTGCCTCACTACTTTCAGGTCAATGCGATATCGCTACACAGGAAGGAATCACCATGTCAGATATGCCTTCACTGCTGGAAGCCTACGAAAACGGATTGATCGTTCCCTACAGCCAGATTGGTACTGTTTTCGAACATGTCGATTTTGGGATAAATCCTGTCGAGGAATACGCAGTAGAAAGACGGGATTGGTTCGAGGATGTCAGGATTCGCAGGGCGTTAGTTATGTGCACAGATAGACAGAGCATGGTGGACGACCTACTCTATGGTCAATCTGAATTAATACATGCATATGTGCCAGGGATGCACCCCTTGTACCCTGAAGATGTAACCGAATGGCCATACGATCCGGTTGCCGCGAATGAACTACTGGATGCCACAGGATTTATTGATAGCGATGAGGATGGCATCAGAAACGATCCGCAAACCGGTTCGGTATTCAGGGTGAATCTGCTCAGTTCGATTGGCAACGAGATAGCAGAAAAGGTCGCTTATCGTATACGCGACGATCTCATCAAGTGTGGAATTGAGGTCATCCCAATGTTTTTGAGTAACGAGGAGTACTTTGCTGATGGACCTGAGGGGCCCTTGTTCGGCAGACGTTTTGACATGGGTGCCTTTCCTTGGCTGATAAGTACTGAGCCGAATTGCGCCCTATACCTTTCGTCCCGGATTCCAGGTCAGGAGAACGCCTGGAATCGAGGCTTCAATAACGAAACAGGTTTCGTTAACGATGAATTCGACGCTGCCTGCAGTGCTGCTTTGTCAGCCCTTCCTGGCATGCCCGAGTATGAAGAGAATCATCGCGAAGCACTGCGAATATGGTCAGAACAAGTACCCATCATCCCACTATTCATGCGCTTAAGAATCGCCGCTTCTGGTCCAGAGGTGATAAATTTCAATTTAGATCCGACGCAACCATCCGAGCTCTGGAATCTATATGAACTCGATGTCGATAGATAGGCTCGAGCAAATACAAGACGGTTTAGTGGAGCAATCAAGGACGATATCTAGAAGCTTGCACGGGGGAATTTCGCATTTTGAGTTGGGGGACATTAGGTGGGCTGGTCCTCTGTTGAATCTCAGTAGTCAATAGTATCCAATCATGGGACTAATTCGTGTCGTTACCCTTGGCAAGTTAAAGAGGTCAGTTAAAATGGCAACTAGCCATGGCTGAAGTAAGACGAATTCTCGTCGTCGACGACCATTTCAGGATTCTGGATTCAATCAAATCCATGCTGGAGTCATCCGGAAAGGAATACGAGGTGGTTGGCGTCCCATCGGCCGAGGAGGGGATCCTTGAGATCCGGAGTGAACCGGTAGATCTACTCATCACTGATGTTTACTTACCTGGCATGAGTGGTGGTGAGTTAATTGTGCGAGTCAACAAGCTCTGGCCCGACCTGCCTATCATCGTCATTACAGGCCATGCCGAGAAGATGGGGAGAGAAGAGGCGGCGAAATCTGGAATCGTTCACTACTTCAAGAAACCATTGGAGCCGGCCATTTTTCTTGAGGCAGTACATTCGGTGATGGATCCGAGCGATCGGAAGGATGATGGACCTTCTGGTGATGCTCTAGAAGAGACGGCAACAAGCAAGGCGCAGGCAGTAGGGTCTATTATGGAGAGTCTGCGAGTCGATACTGGAGCCCGAGAAGTGTTGCTCGCCTCAAAGGATGGGGAAGTAATATACGGTACCGGCGGGCAGGAATCAGCTTTCTCCCTCCTCTCTGCAACATTCACCGACACGATTAGTGGAATACTTCAGCTAGCCGAGCGAATGGGAAGTGCAGATCCTCTTACTTATCATTACATTTCAGACCGCCAGTTTGAGTTGTACTTTGCAACTGTTGGCTCTGATTATTATGTTGCCGTCCTCTACTATGCTCAAACTCTAAATCAGACAATCGAGGCTGTGTGGACCTACATAAAAATAGCCCTAGATAACATTCTGCAGATTCTTCATGATGATCGTCAGGCTGAGCTTTCAGTCGCTACAGTCGAATATCTCGAATCCGAGGAGGAAAATGACTCTCCTGAGGATCTTCCACCTCCTATAGAGGAGGTGGGTCTTGAAGAACCCGTCTCGGCTGAAGCCCTGGTGAACACCAACGAGCATTATTCGGAGCTGCCCGAGATCGATGAGACAGTGGATCTTGATGCCTTCTGGGACGAGGCCCTGGCCGTCGAGCTTGGGGGTGATGAAGGCGGTGAGGGATTGAATATTGATGAAGCTCGGAGAACTGGGTTGATACCGCCAGAATTTGATCCGGGCAAACGATCTTTGGGCTAGTTCATCGGGCAGCCAAAGGTAGATGTAGTAGAAATCAGTGCCTTGGCCCTAGACAGTCTGATAAAGAGTGATTGTTCTAACCCCGCTTACGTTTCTGGCGCCTCTTTTGTCTTTTCTTTTTCTCTTCGCGCTCGAGATATCGAACGATCTCGCTGGCTATGTCTACCTTTGTAGTTGTCTCTATTCCTTCAAGACCCGGAGAAGAGTTAACTTCCAAGAGAAGAGGACCTCTGCTAGAGTTTATGATGTCGACTCCGGCGACGCCAAGCCCATGAGCCTGCGCAGCCCTTGTTGCTAGTTGTTTGGAGGTTAGGTCTAGAGACACAGGCAGGGCCGATCCACCCCGGTGTAGATTTGATCGAAAATCGCCCGTAGCCGCAGTCCTTCTCATGGCGGCAACGCACCTGTTTCCAACAACGATAATACGTATATCTGTCCCACGAGATTCTTCGATAAATTCTTGTACGAGAACTTGTTCTTTAAGCCTATGAACAGTTTTAAGTATCGTCTCCACCGTCTTCATCTGTGTCGCCAGGTAAACACCACGTCCTTGCGTACCTCTTATCAATTTGATGATTACCGGCAGCCCACCGGCAATATGAATGGCAGGCCAAATCTCATCCAGATCGGTCACAACAGTCGTCTTAGGAATTGGTAGACCTGACTTGCTCATCATCTGAAGACTATGGAGCTTATCGCGGGATCGGGCGATGGCAGAGGATGGAGCCGTAGTGATAACGCCCATAGACTCAAATTGCCGCACTACGGCTAGACCGTAGAATGTGATGGATGTGCCAATTCTAGGGATAATGGCATCGACAGAAGGCAAGTGCGAGTCGCTTAATTCACCCTTCCTGACGCCGATTTTTACCGGCACATGCAGGGTATCGATTACCCGGACACTATGGCCACGCATTCTCGCGCTTTGCGCCAAACGCCTTGTACTGTACAGGTTTCGATTTCGCGACAAGATACCTATGTTCACAGTCTCAAAACCTCGTTTACCCTTTCGGCCATCGATGTAAAGCTCCCATCTCCTTAGTTTGGTTCTCGCTTTCCAAATGAAAGCTGAGACAGTAACAACCACATGAACAAGCGAAACTATAATACAGGAGCAAGGGTCAGGTATCAACGTAATCCGGAAGAGCGACTTTGACCACCGTATTTACAACCGTTAAAATCTCCCCCCTGTCAGGGGAAAATCATGATCTGTGAAAAGACATACGTCATCGTACCAACATTCAATGAAGCGGATAATATCGACGACTTGCTCACCCAATTGCTTGATCTAACCATGTCTCTAGTCGTTATCGTCGTTGACCATAAATCGCCAGACGGGACGGGATCTATCGCCGATAGGTGGGCATCGCGGATGCCAGATAGGGTCGATGTAATTCACCGGCCGGAGAAGATGGGCCTTGGCACAGCATATATCGCCGGCTTCCGCAAAGGGTTAGACGAGCTTGGCGCAAATTGCCTAATGACGATGGACGCAGATTTTTCGCATCATCCACGATACATCCCTGCCATGACAGATATGAGTGAGCGGTATGATTTGGTCATTGGATCCCGATATGTCGCAGGAGGGGGGTCCAGGAATTGTTCGTGGAAAAGGGTGGCTTTAAGCAAGATCGCAAACACTGTTGCTCGTACTCTCCTTGGCCTGGAAGCAAGAGACACGACGGCCGGCTTTAGGCTATACCATCGAGAAGTGCTAAAGTCGATACCGCTGGACCAGATTTTCTCTAGTGGTTACTCCTTTCTTGTTGAAATGCTCTTCATGTGTCAACGACGTGGATGGCGAACAGGTGAGGTGCCAATCATATTCGAAGATCGCCGACGTGGAAAAACAAAGATCTCGCGACAAGAGGTGATAAAGGCTCAATATACCGTGCTGCGTCTATTCCTCAGGAGACTCAGAGGAATAAGACCAAGACAGGCTTCCGCGTCAGTTTGAAGTATGAGATCAGTAACCTGCAATCTTTGCGGTGGTGATGATTGGTTTGTGCGATACGCGGCAACCGATCAGACCGATAGACGACCTGAGGTATCCGCTTTCCGCTGTACACATGCCGGGTACGGGAGCCATGCCCAGATTGTTCAATGCCATATCTGTGGGCATGTGTATGCAAATCCCCGATGGGAAGAAGGCGAGTTGCTTGATGCTTATTCCTCTGTTGAGGACGACAGATACGTCCTTGAACGCGCCGGCCGGGAGCGGACGTTTGCCAAGCATTTGAAGAAACTCGAAAAATATACAGGAGCGGGAAAGGGCAGGCATCTACTCGATGTCGGCGCCTATATCGGTGTCTTTGTCGAAGTGGCTCAATCCTTTGGTTGGAAAGCGATTGGGGTCGAACCATCCCACTGGGCCGTTGAGATCGCCAAGTCGAGGCAAATACCAGTTATAGAAGGGACTCTTAGCGCCAGGGAGCTAGAAGGTGAGTACTTTGAGGTCATTACACTTTGGGATGTGATCGAACACCTTGACAATCCCTCGGCAGAACTCGGCAAGATCTATACCATGCTCAAACCGGGTGGCATTTTAGCTGTTCACACAATGGACATCAACAGTCTAACAGCCAAGGTGATGGGAAGCCGTTGGCCCTGGTTAATGGATATGCATATACACTATTTCGGCCGCAGGACGCTAGTCAAAATGCTTGAGAAGAATGGTTTTGAAGTCGTCTGGATTGGAGCTCAAAGCCGGTATCTCTCTCTTGGTTACATCGCCTCAAGAATCGCGGGTATTAGCCAGCCAGTTGGTCGCTTCTTGACCTGGCTCATAGGGAAGTTGGGCGCAGCTGAAGCCACCATTCCACTTAACTTTGGCGATCTGATGACCGCCTTCGCCCGGAGATCAAGCTAACAAGTATTCCATATTGATCGACTCGAGCGTGTCAGTCTATTCTGGTCATTCTGAGAAGGTGGGCAAATGGATTAGGAAGGCATTTCGGTGTAGTTCACGTGGGTCAGAGCGATTATCAGCGTGGGCAAGACTGGTTCAACTCGAAGCGCTCATCATTTGTCCAATAGAACCAGAGTAGGACCTTTTCGTACTTTACACTCCTGTAATAATGTGTATTCTCAGATTGATCGATCATTTATGTCTTGTTAGCGCCTAAATGAAATTGGTAGAAAACAGATGTCCGAGAACTCTGGCCAACGTAAGTCTCAGCCATCTCGCACCTTTTGATACTGCATGCTCGGCAAAATAGGGTCGACCGAGCTTACGACAGGAGATTTCTCTTGACCATGATGGGCTCTAACCGGTGACCTCATGAACATCCAGCGCTTATTCACACTCTTGTTTATCCTCTCATTGTTCACGATCGCAGTGAGTGAGACCCGCGATGGCGATATGTGGTGGCATCTTAGAACCGGTGAGGTCATTATTGACGAAGGAATCCCCCGGCAGGATATATTTTCTTATACAGTTCCCAATAATGAATGGATCACCCACGAGTGGTTGTCTCAGGCACTTATGTGGATGACGTATCAATGGTCTGGGCTTACGGGTTTAATGCTACTATTTGCCGCGTTTACCACAGCGGCGCTCGTGCTGGTATATATACGATGCGATGGCAGACCCTATCTCGCCGCCTTCGTGGTGCTTCTAGCAGCTCTTGCCTCGGCTCCTTTTTGGGGTGTGCGGCCGCAGGTGTTTAACATGCTGTTTGCTGCTCTTTTTGTGTTCCTGGTCGAAGGGTTTAAGGATGGCAAGGTTCAACGCCGAACGCTATGGCTGTTACCTCTCTTAACAATACTCTGGGCGAACCTTCATAGCGGGTATCTGTTAGGGATCGCGTTATTGGTCAGTTACATATTAGGAGAAGGACTCCAACTTCGCTTCGGTACACGAGCCGCACGCGGGTTAGGTTGGGAGGGGATCCGCTGGTTGGCTTTCATGACAGCCGCCTGCTTTATCGCGGCAGTAATAAACCCAAATGGCCCTGAGCTTTGGGTATACCCGTTTTTCACTCTTGGTAGCGGAGCGATGCAGCAATATATCCAGGAGTGGCAATCTCCCAATTTCCACCTAAATATATTCTGGCCATTCGCGGCATTACTCGCTATCGGTGTACTCAGTTTCATCGTTAGTAAAAAGCGCCCGGCCTGGACCGATGTCATCCTATTCGCAGGCACCGGAGCTGCGGGTTTGCTCTCAGCCCGGCATATTCCCTTATTCGCTATCGTGACCTCTCCGATCATCGCGCGTTATTTGTTGGTCAGTCTCGAAGGAAGCCGCCTCTATCCGATCCTCAGCGGACAATCGACGGCACAGATGACCGGCAGGCTGCAATTATTGAACTGGCTCCTCCTCGTTATTGGCGTCGTAGTGGCCGCTTCCTGGATATTTAATAAAGCCCAGCAGAATGACTTGGCGATTGCGGATCAATTCCCAGTCTCAGCCGTTGACTACCTAGAAGCATCCGGTCTGGACCAGCAACGGGGTTACAACAGCTACAACTGGGGAGGGTATTTGATCTGGCGCGGAATACCTGTCTTTGTAGACGGCCGGGCCGATGTCTACGGCGACGAGTTCCTTCACTTTTATCGCCGCACGTTTGATCTCACATCCCGGTGGCGCGAACCATTAGACGAATACGAGGTTGACTACGTGCTCATGGAGTCAACCCATTCATTATTTTCGCTACTGGCGGCCAGTGACGAATGGCAACAAGCGTATAGTGACGAGGTGGCTGCCGTTTACATACGCGCTGAATGATGATGCTTCGATGCCTAACTTGGAAACACTGCTGTTTCAGAACGTGTAATGAGTGATGAGTAGTAAGATACCCAAGACCGACTTGATTATCATCGCCTTCATCGGTCTTCTGATCCAGTCCATTTGGCTTGTTCGTCTTGAGCAGCCTACGTACATGGATGCCTACTACTACTCGGTAAATGGGGAAAGGTTGGCCAGCGGTCACGGTTTTTCAGAAATGATCATCTGGCAGTACCTAGATGATCCCGCCGGGCTGCCGTCGCCCAGCCATACATATTGGATGCCTCTTCCTTCTCTCATCGCCGCTCTCGGCTACACGATACGAGGTGATTTCCTTGGCGAACAGTTGATTTTCTGGCTGCTTGGAGGTCTCTTGCCGTTGCTGGCATTTGCCATCAGCCTGCTGCTATCGGGACAGCGATGGCAGGCATGGGTAGCGGCATTATTCACGGCCACGGGTAGTTTCTACGGCGCATTCTTCAGCCAGCCTTCAACATTTGCGCCATTTGCCTGGTCAGGCGCTCTTTGTCTTCTGATGTTGGGCCTGGCTGGAGCTGGTCAGGTTGAGACTGACGGTGCACCTGGATTCGAACTGCCAGCTCAGAAAAGACCATGGGTCTTTTGGCTATTAGCGGGTGTCTTTGCAGGTTTCGCACATCTGACTAGGGCCGACGGTGCTTTGCTATTAATCATTGGCGTGGCGATTTGGGTCCTGGAGATCCGGAATTGGAGAAGATCATCCAGAGTTGCGAGCGGCGACCGGCAGTCAGGGGAAGTCAGTTCACCTAGGTTGGCGCTGAACATCATCCTACTTATCGGCGGCTACTTGATAGTTATGGGTGGCTGGCTAGTGAGGAACTGGATGGTTATGAACCGTCCCCTCTCAACGGTCGGGTTTCAAAGTATGTTCCTGAGAACGTATGACGATCTCTTTGCCTATGGACGTACAATGGACCTAAGTAGTTATCTAGAATGGGGGTTGGGTAACATCGTTGTCTCAAAGCTAGAGTCATTATGGGTTGCTGTCCAGACCCTTGTTGTCGTACCGGGAGTCGTATTTCTTGTGCCGTTCGTTATCATTGCCATTGTCCAATTTTACAGGCGCCCAAAGAAACGTGCCCTTCTTCGTCCAGTAGTTTGGTACACCGTTGCCCTGATCGTCAGCATGAGCTTTATATTTACCTTCCCTGGTATGCGCGGCGCAATGTTTCACTCGTCCAGTGCTTTATGGCCCTGGTCTGCAGCGCTCGCAGCGGCCGGCATTGGGTATGCAGTGGATTGGACGGCATCTCGACTTCCCCATTGGCGCCCTGAACAAGCCAAGAGGCGGTTCTCGATACTATTTATTCTGCTGGCGCTCATTCTTGGCATCTATGTCTCACAATCACGGGCGACAGCGAATGAAGATCCAGATGTATACCTGCAGATTGCGGAAGAACTTCCGGCTGGTTCAATAGTAATGGCCGGCAATGCCCCGGGGTTTAACTACCACACGAAATTGCCTTCCCTAAGCGTGCCAAATGAGCCTGTTGATGTCGTCATTCAGGCTGCTAATCGCTATGGAGTCACGCATCTTTTGCTCGATAACGATGCGCCAACGCCGCTAAAGGGACTATATCTAGGAGAAACGGCAGATTCTAGACTAAGTCTGATTCGAACCTTCGGAGATATCAATTTGTATCAAGTTGTCGGAGGATTAGAGTAATCCGAATGTTAGCTTCGACCTCGGAACCGCAAGGTCCATCGACGCCTGGTATCTGGCGACGCTATTTCTCAGATCCATCGATTCGCTACGCGATAATTGTATTTGTCGCCAGTCGGCTTTTTCTGACCCTTTGGGCTCTTGTTATCCTAGCATTTAGACCCCAACCACAGGTGCCTGATGAGGTATTACGACCATATCTGGGTCAGCCGA
>JAUVOB010000306.1 GCA_030599405.1 Chloroflexota bacterium
AGGCTCTCCCAGACGGTCGAGCATCAACTTGGCTCCCCTATGATCTGGATCGATTATCAAGACCTGGCGCAGATTTTCTACCTGCTCTTCCTTTGAGCTTGCCAATGTACTCTTCAAAAAGATCGCGTGTACATTGTCAGGTTGATCTTCCAGAAATCTATCGACAAGAACTCTAGATTCATCGCGTTTTCCAGCCCGTGCAGCGGCGATCGCCTGTTGAAGTCTAACATCCATAGTGTTCATATCTCTCACCCTCCTGAATGAATTTCACCCAGGCGCTTCTTCGCAACCTGCAGGTGGTTTTCATCCGCTTCAAATCCGATGAACCGTCGATTCATGCGACGGCAAGCGACGGCTGTCGTCCCGCTGCCGATGAACGGGTCAAGAACTAGCTGTCCTTCAATTGTTGTTAATCTTATCAAGTATTCGACCAATTCGAGTGGTTTCTGCGCTTCATGCCAGCGAAACTCATCTGGACGAAAACCAATCTCCAACAGATTGGTTGGACTACTTCCATTAAGTTGACAAGCTCCGACATTCATCGCCCCAATGCCATGACGAAGCACATTATCGGTAATTGTCCTGTCGTATGGTTTAAACAACCAGGCAATGGGCTCATAAATGGGGGCCAGATTGCCCAAGCGCCAACCTTGCCATTGTTGAGCTAGCTCGTTTTCACCCCTTCTTGCTAATACAGTTGTCAAGCGCTGACTGCGATGGTGCGCTGACTTTTTCTTCCAGGCTAGGACATCGCGTAATACAAATCCTACATCCTCAAGAGCGACGATAGCTCTGTGAATCGTCCTTCGCGCGCCGAAAATGAACAAGCTCGCTCCCTTCTTCATAACTGGAAATAGTGGGCGAGCCCATTGGCGGCACCAATTTTCATATTGTGCAGGTATGTCGCGGTCGGCTTTGTTCCAACCCTGGATTGGCTTTCCCCGTCTCTTGAAGGCATTGTGACCCTTTTGGGCGGGTGATTGCCCAAGTAGAGCTCTGTTGGTGTTCTGGTGGAGAACGTCCCAATCATCAAAGTTGATACCGTATGGTATATCGGAAAGGCAGAGATGCACCGATTCCTTGGGAATCCTATGTAATAGCTCTCGACAGTCACCGAGGGTAATACTGTCAACAAGCTTGTCCATAATCAACCGACCAGTGCAAATTACCGAACGCGATGGGACACCGAAACGGTTAAGTGCCTGTCACGCGCTGCGGATCTTGCTATTGATATCTACCCACATCAGGGTTTACAGATACTTCTATTGAGAATTCAAAGGCGAACTCGCACAGGTTCTATTATGCCAGATTATGTCACATTGTGCCATAACTGTCTTAGGTCTTTAGTATTTGATTAAATATTGGACAGTCGTAGTTGTGAAGTTCCTGGCAGGAGGATGGAACGTCCGCCGAGATTTCCGTACCGAGTTTTCGTAGAGCTCGAACAAGGTGACAGAGAGGTAAGCCGACAACCGTGGCATAGCAGCCATCTAGCCCCACTACGGGCTGAAATTTCGGGTGCTGAATGGCGTATGCACCGGCCTTATCCAGCGGATCACCAGTCGCAATGTACGCATCAATTTCCGCTTTGCTGTAATCACGCATGGGAACGACGACACTGCAAACATCTACCACGGATCGGCCGGATTCCACGTCGATGACGGCGATGCCTGTATATACCTGATGAGCCCGACCGCGAAGAGATACAAGCATCTCCCGGGCCTCCTTTTCGTTCGCGGGTTTGTTTAACATCTTGCCGTCAAGGGCAACCGTTGTATCAGCGCCGATAATCAGTGAGTTTCTTGGTGCAGACTCGGCTGCACAGGTAGCTTTCAGCCTTGCCGTCTCGGCTACGTTAGTTGCCGGATCACGATGGGTGATACTATCCTCGTCGACATCTGCGATTTGAATGAGCCAAGGTAGACGGAGCAGCGGAATGAGTTCTTGTCTTCTCGGTGAGGAGGACGCCAGAACGAGGAGTCGACTAGACATGAATCACTATTACAATCACGATACCCACAGTCTCTTCTAAGGTTCTGCCGACAGTTGATGGAGAGACCAATTGTCTAAAAACCATCCATTGTTTAGGATTGCCCATCTTCCCCGGAATGCAACTCCAACGCGATGCTGACCAGCAGAATTGACCTGAAACGCATGGCTATACGTATTGCGTTCACCGAAATCGGGAAATATCCAGTTGCCCACTGTGTCTCCTGCTAGAAACCTCAATTCAGCCGACAAAGGATCCGGCGCCCAGATTTTTGCTCCGCTGTCCGTATAGCTGTCGATCATATCCGGGAAGACATTGATCTCGAAAATGTAGGAACCTGGTTCGAGATAGACATTGGTCAACAATTGAAAACTCAGAGCACCGGCTCGTTTAAAGATCTTGGTTGTATAGTCGCCATCCCAGATGAACAAATCGTGTTCATCTGCTGGTATGAAATCACCATTCAGCACGCGGCTTTCAGGGCGCACAAAGGCGTTCCAAGGATCTGGATCGAGGGGATTGTTCCCAATATCCCACTCGAGTGTCCAATGATTGGCTACCTGTAACTCGGGAATACCGCCGATGTGATACCATCCCCCTTCGAATGAAGGGTTGGGCAGTAAATTAATGCCAATTACCGGGGCAACAGTTGGAGACGGAGCGGGTGTTTGTGTCGCCTCAGGCGCCGGCGCAGGTGTTCTCGTGATTGTGCTGGTAGGCGTATCGGTCGGCCAGGCGGTATTTGTCGGTCGAGGAGTTCGTGATGGCAGTGTGGCTGGGGTTGGTGAGGAAAACTCAGTCATAGCCTCTGAAGTAAAAGTAGCGGGAACCGTATTCAGAACAACCTGGGGTATAGGAGTAGTTGTGGGAGCCGGCGTAAGGGATGGAGCGACGATCACCCTACTAGGAGTGGCTGGCGGTTCTGCCAGGCACCCAACAAGCAATAACCCCACAGAAATCAGGAGCAAGATGGACGGACCAGCGTAGATCGTTCCACCCAGGATACCCCGCTGGCGCACCGGTGCAGACTTGGCGGGTCGCTCATCAGAGCGATCGGGTTCCACTCGCGAACAGCCTAACATTTGGCGATTGTAATGTCCATGCGATTCATTAGCAACAACTGTTGATAATGAGAGATCAGGCCAGCGCGTAGCCGTCGTTTCTAATTCACAAGGATCAATACCAGCTCGCTATCGTTTTTTCGCGGTCACGCTGTTGCTGTTATAATCACCGCTCGATTGGGAGGTAAATCATGGGCGCCTTATTGGTTAATGGTGACTTCGAA
>JAUVOB010000157.1 GCA_030599405.1 Chloroflexota bacterium
GATAACGCGGGTTCTTTGTGCTGGTAGAAGCCCAAAGCAATCGTTGAACCTCGGCTCCGGCCGATCGTAACAGACCAAAACGCTCTCCGTAGAATAATTCTTTGAATCGCCGGTATACAAGTTTCGAATTCGCTATTGCGGCTTTTCCGAATAGCGAATTGGCACTGGGATCGCCCGAACCTGATAATGCTTTGTCAATAGCCGTATCCACTCGACTTACAAAGAATGATGCTACGGACGAGACATCCTTTGGCTTTCCACCCCCCTCTACCCACTGGGTGAGGCCTTCAATATAGGCAGAGGCAACCGCTTCGAAATGATCCATGCCAAACATCAGGGTCACATTAATATTAATACCCTCGCCGATAAGCTGCTGGATAGCAGGGATGCCAGCCGGCGTTGCTGGTACTTTAATCATAACATTCGGACGATCGACACTTGAGAATAGCCGCCGAGCTTCAAGTATGGTTCCTTCTAGATCGTGGGAGAGATGGGGCGACACCTCGAGGCTAACATAGCCATCTTTCCCTTCTGAGTCTCTGTATACCTCCGCGAACAAATCACATGCCGCTCGAATATCTGATAGGGCAAGTGCCTCATATGTAGCGATGACATCCTTCCCGTCAGAGGTTTCCCGTTCGATCTGTTGGTCATACTCTTCACCCATTCCAATTGCCTTCTCAAAGATCGACGGATTTGACGTCATACCCCTCAACCCATCATCGTTGATTAGTCGACGAATGGTTCCGTCATTCAAGTATTTTCGGCGGATGTTGTCATACCAAAAGCTCTGTCCATAAGCTAGTAATTCAATTAGTGGATTCATCAAGCCTCCAATATTCTCAACATGCGTCCTTGTCGCCTAATCTGTTTTTTCATATCGATAACGTTATGGAACCAGGGTTTCTGAATCCTAATGTACCCATTTGTTAATCTACCTGTCAATAAGCATGAGTCTGTGATTATAGGGTCCACAGCCGAAGTATTTGGTGCCCAGAATAGTCACATCTATAATCAAAAGTGTAGCGACTTGGAAACCTGACCGCAAGGACGAAGGAGTAGAATCGGTGAAACTTGTTATAGGTGCAGATCACGCCGGATTCGAGCTGAAAGAGAGCATACATCAAGAGCTAATAGCCCAGGGACACGAGGTGTTCGATATTGGCGCCTACGAATATCTGAAAGATGACGACTATCCGGACTATGCCGCTGCTGTTGGTCGAGCCATCGCCTCTGGGGAAGGCGATAGGGGAATTCTAATATGCGGTAGCGGCGTGGGAGCATGCATAGCCGCCAACAAGATCAAGGGAGCGCGTGCCTGCTTGTGCCATGACATCTACTCTGCCGCCCAAGGCGTCGAACACGACGATATGAATATACTTTGCCTTGGGGGCCTGATAGTTGGCAAAGCCCTTGCCAGTAAACTTATCGCCGGATTCCTGGATGCTCGCTTCATCGACGAGGGACGCTATAGGAGGCGGTTGAATAAAACCATCGCCCTAGAGGGTAAAAATAACGCCGGCGGCTAAGAGATGCTCGCCCAATTACTGGCGATGATCCGGCGAGATTCATAGACATTCAATCCAGCAATCGAGAGCTGCTATTGCCAGGGATTTTCCATTGTCTGAATGAGCAGTGGCCTGCCGATTTTCACATTTGCTCTTCGAGACACGAGCCAGAGCGCCAGTTCCGCGATATCCTCCGGGAAAAGACACTTCTCCTCTCGAAGACCGGCCGAACCTTTGCTCATGGGTGTAACAACCATACCGGGACAAATGGTGTCGACTCGAATGCCGAATTCCTGATTCTCTATTTGGATAAACTCTCCGAGAGCATTTAGACCATGTTTCGCGACACCATATGCCCCATTCCCCGGGTAATATTCGAGTCCTGATTCGGAGCTGATATTGAGGATATGCCCGCGATGTTGCTCTCGCATAAAGGGCAATACGGCGCGCGCCATTAGAAACGGCCCTCTCAAGTTAACGGCCATTATCTCATCCCAAACCTTCACCTCGTGGGTATGGATAAGACCTCCCCCAAATACTCCGGCGTTGTTTACCAGAATATCTATCCTTCGATACTCTTTGGCGACATGTTCCACTAGATCCGCGACCTGGATTTCAGAAGCAACATCCACCAGGTGTCCGTGGGCCTTCTTCCCCTCTTCCGTGATTTTTTTTACTGTATCCTCAAGGGGTTCATGCCGCCTGCCACATACGATCACATCTGCACCAGCGTCCGAGAGCGCTATGGCAATGGCCTTGCCAATCCCGGTTCCCCCGCCTGTTACTATGGCTACATGGTCTTCCAGGTTGTTCTCATTCATCTTCACACACTGCGGAAACTGTCACCAGCGATCGATCACGCATATTAGCCCGGTCAAAGAGCCCTTACGCTTCCCCGCTGTGCCACCTTTGAGTGATGCCCGACCAAAAGTCTATTGAGGCGAGTTTACCACGCTCCCGGTTGCCACCAAGATCTTCATCCGGTCCATAAACGATTACATAAGTCAATGTTTTCAGCCGCCCGAAAGCTTTGAAATCAGGTGTAGCCGGTATCCGATTTCTCCAGGTTCCAGTGTCAACATAGTAACGCTCCCCATGCCCATCACTGGCGATCAACTCGGTCGCCGGTGAATGGGTGTGACCGGCAATCAGGAACCGATACTCGCCACTCCGGATAGCTTCTTCCCTTGCAGCAAGTTCCTTCGCACCCGGCGACTCGCTCAAACTATCAATTGCTGTTTTGGATATGAATTGCGCCAGCCCTAATGGTATGCCAACCAGCCGCCATGATTTAAGAGCCAGGGCCGTCTGTATTACATCGACAGCATCAAGCTGCCATTTCTTGTCCATCTTCTCCAGCCACATCTGAAGGAAAGGATCGTCATGAAGCTCCTCGAGTAATCGTTCCAGAATCGGTTCAATCGCACTCCAAACATCCGACTGGTTAACCCTGGCTTTGGGCATATGTAACAGAAAGTTTAGCATGGCCATCTGCGGTCTTAGGTCGTCAAACTCCAAGAGCCTAAGATACACCTTTCGCAGTACCGGATCGCTGACGATGCGCTCGTCTGTATGATTCTGACGAAATAGCTGAGGTATTTGAGAGGCGATATCTACCGTGGCGAAATCACCAAATGGTGGTGCTTCATATTCGGACTCAGGAATATGAAGCGGAATGACATCCTTGCTCGAATAATCGATTGAGAAGTTATGCCTGTCATACTCATGACCGTGCCTGACAATAGCCCCTTCCCGGGGGAAGGTAAGAACATGTGGAAATGGCTTCTCACTCGATTGGATACCAAGAGCTCTTCGGACCTCAAGGCGGATTCGACCGGTAGCATTCGAAAGTCGATCATGATTTCCTGGCAAGTAGTGCAGAGAGACTGGAACTGGGAACTCGCGCTCTCCTCTGTCAAAATATCTCCCCTTCCCTAGCATCTGGAAGGCTTCCAATGAATTGACAACTCCTGGTTCGTCTTGGATGGCCTGCAGAATCATTAGGACGCGTTCTTCTACATCCTTTTCAACCTGGCTGGAGTTCACATAGGGCCGCGCTCGCGTCTCATTATCAACGACCCAAAGGGATGTCCTGTGAATGTCAAAGATATCGCCGGCAAATGCCAAATCTAGGCGCTTGGCTCCGTTTCGTTGGGCTTCCGACGCAATATGAGCAATAAAAGTTCGATGAGCCCTGCCAGGAAGATTGCGGGAAAACGCCACCGGTGGATGGTCGCCATTTCCAGGAATGACGTCGGACGTCTCTTCCTCAAAGTGTAAATCGGAGACCACGACCAGCATAGTTACCGCTCCTTGCGTCTAAACTGCGAACTCAGGCAGCTTTTGACAAAGTCTACCGCGCTACCGGATGGTTGACGAGTCGCCCCCGGGCGGCTGATCTGCGTAATGTAACTGTCGAGTGTTTCAGATCGGGACCAAGAGTACCATGATCCAAAAACGGCCGAAGGTGTATAACAAAAGGACTTCATGAATCTAGTGATCCCAGAAAGGGCGCCAAGGGCTTACCAACCAAGAAGCGATTCAACCGCCGCTCTTATGCTAACTAGAACTGAATAGTTTAATGAGCGCCTACTCATCCACTGCTATCAAGGTGCGAGCTCGGATGATCCACTCTTTAGGGTCCCAGCGAGTTACACCTGTTATCTCACGAAGATCGCCAGGATGTGCCTCGGCCAATTGGGCGAAAGTAGTAATTCCGGAATCATTTAGGCGCCGGGCGTAAGCCGGACCAATTCCCTGAATCGACTCTAGATCGTCCGGTCCGTGCGTCTTGTCGGGTTCGACATCGGCCGACATTGGGTATGATGCTGTCCGACCAGAAATATAGAGCGGCTTAGGTGTGACCTCCCGTTGCTTTCTCCACAACCATATTAGCCAGCTAACGCCAACAGCCGCCACAACGAATCCCAGCCAGTAATTCCGGATATGATCATCGCTCATCTTGACACCTCAACTATTCCGCTTCTAGCAGATCACGGATCCCGCCGGAAAATCTAGATTACGTGCGACCTTTTCTACTTTAGAACTCAACACTCTGTACGCATTTTCAAGGCCAATTCATAGCCAAATTCTTGATGGAGATTGTATGGTATATCTGAACCAGGGCAACGATCCACACCGTAGAAGATCAAAGTAAAGGCTACAATTATTGGCAGATCAATATGGGAATGGTCGATTGGCCCAGCAACTCGTCCAACGTTGTGCCGAGCACGATCTCCATCAACGCGCTGCTCTCATATCCACCAGATATTATCCAATCGCAGCACCTTTCATCAGCGATGCCAAGAATCTCATCAGTTGAACCTATATCGCCGGTTAAATACGTCACATCAAGGTCAAACTCAACAAGATAATCGTGGAGCGTCTCCATACTTTCTAGCGATTGAGTACCTGTGTCGTTACGGGCAAGGACAACAATTGGGAGCTTCCATTGCCCAGCGACATAAGCAGCGACCATCAAGGCAAGGTTCGATTTCTCATTGTCTTCCCAGACGAGAAGCGGTTTGTTAAGGGACGTAACATCACCTGCAACCA
>JAUVOB010000071.1 GCA_030599405.1 Chloroflexota bacterium
TCAGCCAGCCACTGGAAACTGCATCTGAGATTTTGATTTCAGATCGAAAATCCTTAAGAATCTGTCCATAGCAGTCTATTTTCTCGGGCTATCGTAATAAAAGCGGAGTGAACATATCATTTGCATTAAGTTATACAGACCATGATCTTATCGATACCTGTTTGTAGCGCAAAACTATCATTATGTCTATAGGTGATTCTGGTCACAGTCCACACTATACACAACTAGCGCGCGAATCTTCGAATGAGATGCTAATTGTCTTCGGTATTGTACGCCGGTAAAATCAGCCTATGAAGTTTGATTTCGACCGCAAGCGTTCATCCATCGATACTCTGCTCATCAGACGCATTGTCGCTGCTGTGGTGCTTGCTCTTCTTGTCGCCGGATGCTCTACTGCTGAAGATGCGAGCGGAAATGGCACTTTCGTTCAGGAATCGGAATCCGTTGCCAATCCCTCCGCAACGCCCTCCGCTATACAAAAGCCGGAGAAAAGCGAGACTCCAACAGAGACATCACCGACTCCGGAATCCATACCCACATTGAAGCTCAAACCACCACCCTCGACTCTGACGCCCATTCCGACTTCAACCCAAATTCCAACACCAACGAACACTGCCACCGCAACCATCAGACCGTCACCAACAAAAGCGGGACAATGTAGCGATCGAATTCCATCAGACGATTTACTTACGTTGGTTACGAGGGAATATGCGATCTCGGCCGACTATGTGCCCGGGGATTTGGTAAGTTTAGCTAACTACCTCCCGACTCAGGTGACGCGAGGCTATGATTCTCAGCTTAGGCGAATAGCTGTACCTTCACTGCTACAAATGATCGCTGACATGCAGAGAGATGGACTGGCGCCGGAAATCATCTCGGGTTATCGAAGTTATTCGGCCCAGGCGGTCGCCTGGCGTAAATGGCTGGAACGTGAACCAGATCGCGCTGCCATCATTAGCGTGTCACCAGGCCATAGCGAACACCAGTTAGGGACAACGGTTGACTTCGGATCGCCCGAATTGGCCGCGATAGTTGGCGGCGATGATGTTGAGTTTCATACCTATTTCTATAAAACCAGAGAAGGTGAATGGCTGGAAAAACACGCCCACGAATATGGATTTACTTTGAGCTATCCACTGGAGGCCTTCGAAATCACCGGCTTCTATTACGAGCCATGGCACTATCGCTATATTGGCGTTGATCTTGCTAGCGAGCTTAAGACAAAGGGGGTTTCGCTGACCCAACACCTGCTCGAGATTTACCCCCCTCCGTGCGATCAATGAATCGATCGGAATCGAGCACTGTGGGTAGATTGCACGGATGGCTGATTGTTGGTCTTCTCGTATTCCCCTCGATTGTTGGATGTAATTCCGAGCAAGTCCGACAAACAGCAAGCAGTCGGAACGTATTGTTAACTGACCAGACTCATAACGTTACCCTCGCCTCTTCGCCTTCTCCTACGAACGTCCCATCTGTCAGTGATCCTTCAACAAGACCGCCACCGACCATTGAAAAAACATCAACCTCCACTGTAATCCCGACTGCGACACCAAATCCCAGAATAGCTGTCTACGTTCCGGAACGCTGGCGTGAAGCAACTATAGCCGCTTTCCAATCATCCAGCTTGATCACTGATGGCTGGGATTGGCAACTCGTTGATGGGCCCATCGAAGCGGACATAGTTATGGTCGAAGGCCCTGGCGAAATTGGGGCCGGCGAGCGCCCGATCGCCTTGATCGTTCCTTTCACAGATCCGATAGAGGAGTTGACTGTTGAAGAGGCAGAGCAATATCTCATGCACCCTGGCAGTGAGATTATAGCCGCCGATTGGGACGATATCCCGATTGGGTTTAAAGCGCTCCGCGTTAGTGGGCTACTGCCGGACGACGAAGAGTATGCTCTTAGGCAGTACTGGTCATTGAGGCCAGGCGTTGAGCATGATCTGAAGGCATTGTCGCTCGGATCTGCCCTTTCTGAACAACTCTCGCGTCACGCGTCGATTCACGTGGCCGCGGTGGGAGATATAATGCTCGATCGCTCACTGGGTTTCATTATCGAATCCGGGGACCTCCAATACCCATTTTCCAGGGTAGCCGACACGCTGAGCAAGGCCGACATAACCGTCGGTAACCTGGAATCTTCTCTTGGGAACACGGGCGAACCGGTCGAGAAGAGCTACAATTTCCAGGCGCCACCCAAAGCCGCTCAGAGCCTCGCTCTATCCGGCTTTGACATCATGTCTCTGGCTAACAACCACGCGATGGACTTTGGTCCCCAGGCGCTTCTTCAGGCTATCGATCTTCTCGAAGAAAACGATATCCTATCTGTAGGTGCAGGCGCCAATCTTGCGGTTGCCCGGCAACCAGTGCTTTTTGAGGAGAACGGCGTTCGGGTCGCCTTCCTGGCCTATGTGGACGTCCCCGTAGAAATTAGTGGGTTTGACACCCAAACCTGGGAAGCCGGCGTTGACTCCCCAGGGTTAGCGTGGGCGTACCCAGAAACAATCATTCAGGATGTCAGGACGGCGAAAACATCCGCGGATGTCGTCGTGGTAATCCTACACAGTGGTTATGAATTTCTAGAACAACCAAGCCCGCCTCAGATCACCTCTGCCCAGGCAGCGATCGATGCCGGTGCGAGCCTGGTGATTGGTCACCATTCCCACCTCCTACAGGGCATCGCGTTCTACGAGGAGGGTGTGATAGTATATGGTTTGAGCAATTTCGCATTTGAGATGGAGGGGAGCCGCGATAGCGCAATTCTGAATGTGTGGCTGGACAAAGATGGTGTAAGCAACCTGGAGATCATTCCTATCACTATCGGCCGGGGAGGACAACCGGCTTACGCTACACAAGGAGATGCAAGGCGCATCAGAGAAGAGGTATATCTTCTGACGGAGCTTCTCAACCAGCCCTAGCCAACGCCATTCTTGCCTTTCTGGTCCAATGGAGAGCTGTCAAGAGCATGACCGCGATGAGTCCGGCACAGGCGCCGTAGATGGCACTCAAGCCGATGACTGGTAGCAAGGCATAGGCAAGCGGAGGTCCAACTGCGCTCGCCAGATCACCCACGGTAAACAGAATACCTAAACGCCTGCCGTGACGAATTCGAGGAGACAGGTCACCCATAAGAGCCGTTGATAGGCCCTGGTTACTGCCGCTTGAGATCGATACCAGGGGCAGCCCTGATATCAATGCTAGAGGCGTTCCTATGGCGAGTAAGCTGAAACCCGTCAGTCCACAGGTCAAGCCTCCACTAGCAACACCCCATCTAGATTTGTATCTATCCGAAAGCCGGCCCGTTGCCGGCGCGGCAACCATACCGATGAGCGTGCTAAGTCCTAGTGCGAGTCCGGTAATGGTAGCAACGCCAACTGTTAGCTGACCGATAGTAACCGTAGAACCAAGCATGTCAGCCAAATATCTACCGAAAGTAGCGATCATGATTCCGGCTACCACGAGCCTGTTTACTCCTAGTAACGCTGTGGCCGAAATCATTTGAGGAACATCAGGCGCTTTCTCCTCCAGATTAACCTGCCTGGAAATCTCTGATGCTGGGGATCGCCATTGGCTTGTCTCCGGAAGAAACAAAAGGGCTACCATCGCCCCAAACAATGTCAGGGCCGAGGCGCTTGCCATCGCCCAATGATAGCCAAAAATGTCTGTTAAAATACCTCCCAGGATCGAACCACCCGCAGCACCGAGAAAGAATGCAATTTGATAGCGACCTATGAACATGCCCCGGTTCTGATCGGTGGAGATATCGAGGACGATAGCATTCCCGCTGACCCAGATGCCCGCCCAGGCCAGTCCCCAGATCAAGCGTCCTGCCATCAGGGGCCAGAAGCTGCCTGAAAGAGCGTAAATGGCCGTGGAAATACCCCCTAAGAAAACGGCCGGTACAAATACCCACCTTCTCGGCCATCGGTCGGTGAGGATCCCAACTGGTCCATTCAGGAATACACGTATGAAACGGTTAACCGACAGCAATACGCCGACACTTGCCAGTGTTATTCCGACAGCGCTATATTGAGAAGGGAGGACAGTATACATCGCACTGTCTCCCAACAGTGACAGGCTGGTTGCCAAGCTAACGGATAGAAGCGCCCATTGATTGTCACTCTTCGCCATATACGAATAGACCATCAATAGATTCGCGACAATAATTTCTTCGGATCGCTTCGCCGAATATGTGGGCTACGGATAGAACCTTGAGTTTCGATGTTCGACGATCCACGGGGATATGGACGGTGTCGCTCGTCACGATCTCGGTTATTTCCCCGGTCTTCGAAAGGCGCTCGAGGGCATTTCGCACGAATACGCCATGGGTGCAGACCACCGCAATTTCTTCGATCCCGTTATGCGCCAGCAAATGGCTCATTTCAATAACTGATGTGCCGGTCGCAATCTCGTCGTCGTAGATAATGGCCTTTTTAAAGCCTTGGACCTGGCGACCAACCAGCCCTGTGATCTTGACCGAGGTGTCCGACAAGCGCTCCTTATTACCGGCCGCTACCGGTAAATCTAGATTTCGGGCGAATCGTCCGGCGGATTTAGCGTGACTTACGTCCGGAGCAACGACTATCGTGCCTGACAGATCCCGCGGGCGAAAGTAATTCTCAAATACCGGCCGAGCTGTCAGAGGATCCGCCGGGATGCCGAAAAACCCATGAACTTGAGGTGAGTGCAACATCATGGTCATGAAATGCGTCGCCCCGGCCGTTTCTAGTAGATTGGCGACCAACTTAGCCGTTATTGATATTCTTGGAGCATCCTTCTTATCTGACCGGGCGAAGGAGAAGTATGGGACGACGGCATGGATCTCCTTGGCCGCCGCGGAACGAGCTATGTCGATCATCATGAGGAGCTCGACAAGATGGTCGTTCACCGGTGGAAACAACGACTGGACCAGATATACCCTGCGACCACGAACACTCGCACCAAGCTGGACATAGAGATTATCGTTGCTAAAGCGACGGATTACGGTGTCGTCTAAGGGAACACGGAGATATCTGGTAATTCCCGCAGCAAGCTGTGGGTGCGAACTTCCACTAAAGAATCGTATCTCAGACGGCTCGATTAATGCTTCGGTCAAGGTAATCACCTCCAACGTCCTCTGCCATTTTCTTCAGAGACAATCAATAGCTGTATGAACAGAAGCTATACGATCTTAGGCCGAACGAGCTCATCAATAAACGCCGAAAAGCTCATGCTACGTCGACCCAACAACCAATCTATTACACTTGAACTTCCGATAAACCCAAATCGCTCATAATAATCAAACATCTTCAAAAGGGATTCTATTTGATAGGTTCCTAAACCACGCTCTTTTGCTTGGCGCTCCCAATCGAGACGATCAATCTGCTGCGTGCTAACCTGGATGCCCAACCTATCGCCAATAATCGCAGCGATCTCGATTTGATTCAGCGCATCCGGGCCACATAATTCGTATATAGCACCTGCATGACCTGGAGTGGTTAGGACATTCAAGGCGACCTGGGCCACATCCATGAGATCGACCAGCGTCAGACGAGTTGCCTCATGGTACGGAAAGGTGTAAATCCCACTAGAAACTATTGCATCCCATCCGGCCAGAATATTCTGCATATAGGGCGCCGGCTGCAAAATCGTGAAATACAATCCCGATTCGAATATGGCCTCTTCCACGCGCATTTTCAGCCAATGGTGGGGCATCATTTCGACCTGTGGATGAAGGACTGAATGATAGACGAAATGACTGATATGATTCTCTCGGGCAGCTTCAATGGCCAGTTTTCCAATGGTCAGTTCGTCTGGATTGACATTCGGACATATGTGATAGACCTTGCGCAGTCCGCTCATGGCTTCGTGCATAAGCGCCTGATCTCGCATATCTCCAATCACCACTTCCGAGGCGCCCGCAGAAGTAACCCTATTCACCTGTGCTTCTCGATGTATGAGAGCCCTGACACCCTTATTATGCGCCTTCAGAGCGTTTATAACCGCCAACCCGGTTTTTCCAGCCGCCCCTGTTACGAGTACCATGTCCTAGTTCCTGATTTACTTAGTCGATATCGTGGCTTCGGATGGAGCATGATTCATTCCTGATTTATCGTGACACTGAATCTACAAATGGGCAATGACTCATCTCGAAGGGCTCTGTTCGCCAAATAGCCTTGATGTTGCTATGTATCCCGCCAAGGCATCGGCACCGGAGGTATGGCCTACTTCTGCTACTCGCCTCGTCAATGATGTAACGTCCCTCTCATTTCCTGATTGAATTGTCTCCAAGAACCAATGCCACATTATGCCGGCTTCGCCAGATCCAGCCGCGGCCAACCAGGCGGCCGATAAGCGGGTCGTACGTGGCATCGCCTCGGTAACTATTAAATCAATGATTGCCTGGGCACTCGCCTCTCCCATTATCCACAATGAGTAGATAACACCGAGGAGAAAATCATCACCCGCTGGAGTCAGCCCCTCGCCTAACCCGGCCAGGCTATGTACGCTGCCAATGAGTAAAGACTCGTCGAAGCCCTGTATCCCTGATCTGAGATTGTGCCAGGCTGATTTGGCAGCAGTCTGCAGCTCTGACAGATTTTCGCTGTCAAGAATATCAAAAAACGATCCCGTCGGAGCAACGGATCTGAGATTATCTTCTATCACTCGGAGGGTAGACATCACTCTGTCGGGGCGAATATCACCCCATGCTACTTTTGGATTCCATACTCGAGCACGATTATGGGAAAACTTGATATCTCCTACCCACAGCTCAGTGGATGAGACGCCTACAGGGGAATCGACGTCCAGCCACTCATCAAAGCGGAAACCATCTTCGATTCCATCAGAGCTGCTAACAAGCATCGAAAAAGGACTAATGGACTCCTGCCGCCTTACTAGTGAGAGCACGGAACCATCGGAATTCGCTAGATTACAGGCAGCGGAGAACACATGTAGAACAGCAGAGTCGCGGGAGGAATTCAACCACGATCTTGCGGCTGGTGTCGCGGCCGAGATCTGCATCTCCATGGGGCCGACTACCCTCGCTCCAAATCGCTAGCACTAATATTTCCGAACATCCTGAACA
>JAUVOB010000332.1 GCA_030599405.1 Chloroflexota bacterium
ACCAGGCCCGTATACCTGGCAGATAAAGCTTGAAGATAGCGGTCAGGGTGTCGTGATAGCCGAATCGTCCGTCTGGCAGGTGAATTTCGTAACCTCCAACCAGGAAATTCTCGAGCCGACTCCGATTCCAACATCAGTGGTGGAGGTGACCCCAGAACCTACTCCGGATCCTCCCTCTCCCGCCGAACCAACCGCCGTTCAGAATCCCTTGCCGGTTTCAACGCCGGTCCCAACAGTCATGCCGTAACCTGCCTGTTTAGCGTTCTTCTTCGTTCATTCAGTCTTAAGTTTTTCGCTAAGAACCTCAGATAGAGTTGGTGATCCAATCTCTTGCAAGCTATAGCGAACCCTTTGGGATGGCATCTTGATATCGACTAACCTTCCAAGATCAATTGGAGTGGCAATCAGAACCAAATCGGCCGGAATTCGATTTATCGTCTCCTCCAGTTCAGCTATTTGCTCCGCACCATAACCCATCGCCGGCAATACTTGTCCCGCATTTGGGTACTTCTCATAGGTGTCTGCTATCGATCCTATGGCATATGGTCGCGGATCTACGATTTCGCTAGCACCGTAGTATCGAGCAGCCACAAAACCTGCTCCAAACTCCATCTCTCCGTGCGTAAGGGTCGGCCCGTCTTCTACGACGATAACTCTCTGCCCCTTTATCTGCGCGGGATCATCAACCGTGATAGGGGACGCACCGCGGATTATTACCGCCTCATCATTAGCCTTTCTCACACTTTCTAGAACCTTGACCGTATCTTCAAAACCCGCCGTATCAATCTTGTTGATAACGATTACGTCGGCCATTCGTAGATTTGTCTCCCCAGGATGGTATCGCAATTCATGACCCGCCCTGTGAGGATCGGCTACCACAATATGGACGTCGGGTTTGAAAAAAGGCAGATCATTATTGCCGCCATCCCACACAATTACATCTGCCTCCGCTTCTACTTCTCTGAGGATACGTTCGTAGTCGACGCCGGCGAAGACAACCGCGCCCATGTCGATATACGGTTCATACTCCTCCCGTTCCTCGATCGTGCATTCGTAACTCTCAAGATCATCGCGACTAGCAAATCTCTGTACGGCCTGTTTCGAGAGATCGCCATATGGCATAGGATGTCTCACAGCAACAACATGGTCAAAGCCAATCTCTCTTAGTACCTCGACAACATGGCGTGACGTTTGACTCTTACCGCTTCCAGTACGCACTGCACATACAGCTACGACAGGCTTCGATGAGTCGAGCATCGTTTTGTCCGGTCCCAGGATTCGGAAATCTGGCCCCGTTGCTAATGCCTTCGAAGCAAGGTGCATTACGTGCTCATGGGACACGTCTGAGTACGAGAAAATCAACTCATCAATCACCTCGTTTTTTATGAGGTCGTTCAGATCTGATTCTGGGTAAATGGGTATGCCCTGAGGATAAAGAGACCCAGCCAACTCGGGAGGGTATCGCCGCCCCTCAATATTCGGTATTTGTGTCGCTGTGAAGGCCACGACGTGGTAATCGTCGTTGTCTCGGAAATAAGTATTGAAGTCGTGGAAGTCACGGCCGGCAGCGCCCGCGATAATAATGCGTTTCTTCGATTGCATGATACCTCCAAGCATCAGCTAAACTCGTTGACACGGAAAGGGAACAAATAATACCACACCATCCAAACCATTCCAGTGACAATATGCGATATTTCGGATAGTGCGCGTTTGATGCCGATTTCAGCAGCATAAACCCGGTGAGGGCGAGCCTGTCACGGTTCACACCGCGTCACGGAAATAGGAAAAGTGTACGCTTTCATGGTAATTTTATGTCATGTGGGTTGATCTTATGAAAAGTAATGCTATAATGCCTTCGTGTAATGCTGACATAACGAGTTAACAGTTTGTCGTGGTTGTTCGCTATACGCAATCTGTTTCCCCCTGTAAGCCAGTTAATAGGAGAAACAGGCGATGGAAGACCAGCTATCTTCTTTTCTTGATTTTCTATCTAAAGAACGCAACTATTCTGAAAACACGACTGCCGCCTATCGCAACGACTTGGGGCAGTTCTTGAAATGGATTCGTTCTGCCTACCCCAATATCGATAGCTGGCAAGCTGTCACCCAACAAATGGTAGCTGAATACGTCGATGTTTTGAAGGAGAAATCCTACGTAGCTTCCTCCGTTGCCAGGAAGGTTGCGGCCATCAAGTCCTTTTTCCACTTTATGCTTGCCCGTAGCCAGATTTCCCATGATCCGACAACGGACATCGATTCACCGAAAGTTAAAAAGCGACTCCCAAAGACGTTGGCGGTGGACGATGTAGAGCTTTTACTTCAGGCTCCAGCCAAGAAGCGTACTCCTAAGGGATTGCGTGATTCAGCTCTACTCCATTTGTTGTATGCGACCGGCATGAGGGTTAGCGAAGCCGTCTCTCTCAGAGTCACCGATGTTTCCCTCGAAGAAGGTATTCTACACTGCCCAGGAAAAACTGGCAGCGTGCGCGATCTTCCTCTGGACGAAGAGACTCAAAGTATCTTGGCAGATTATCTGGAAAACGGAAGGCCTCATCTTGTTAAGAACAAAGAAGAAACGGCCCTGTTCCTAAATCACAGGGGAAGCCAACTCACCAGGCAAGGACTGTGGTTGATCATTAAGGCCTATGCAAGCGAGGCAAATTTGTCTGAACGGGTAACGCCACACACGCTCCGCCATAGTTTTGCGGCCCATAAACTCAATAGTGGTGTAGAACTACGCGAAATTCAGCACCTCTTGGGGCACGCCAATATCTCGACAACTCAGATATATTCGCAATTGACAAAAGAAAACGAGGAGTAACCGGGCTTCTTCTCTCTCCCCTTGCCACTGCCTCGCGCATGGACAGCTTTTACGTCTTCGTCATTCGTAACGATATCTGGATATACCTCCTTTGCATCCTGGGATTGGTATGGTATCTCGCTGAACTTGTCCGTGCTCGACGCCTCTTACGTAGTGCCATGTTTGGCCTTGAACGCGAGCGAGGCCAGAGGATGCAAAGCAGAGCCGCACTACTAGTCTTATTCTTCGTATCGGTAATTGCC
>JAUVOB010000057.1 GCA_030599405.1 Chloroflexota bacterium
ATCTGCCAATACTTCGCCGTTGAGCGGCACTCCTAATCCTGCTGCCACCGAATTACCACTGCAGAGTACTCCGTCATCTGATCCAAATCCTGGACACTCAATCCCATCAGACACAGCCACTGCCGTTGTTCCTGAGATAACGATTGATGCTTCGGGCTATCCTGGTCCCGTGCCAACCGATGCAGATGAGTCGCCTCGGGACTTGAGGTCGATCGGAGACGCCGGATATCCAAGCCCAGACACTGTTAATCCGACCGCGGCGACCGCCTCCTATCCTCTGGGTTTTGGAGACAGGCTTCCAAACCTTACACCACCAGTAGATTCAGTACTCACTGGAGAGTCGGCAGTAATCGGTGACATGGATGTACGGCCTATAGCGGGGACCGATACACAGAATGAGGCCAGCAGAAGCGGAGTTAGCACTTTTATGCTGTGGATCGGTTTTATCGCTGCCCTACTTGTTTTCATTGCTGGAGTAATTGGCTCCATCGTTTATTTTAGCCGGCAACGCATGCAGGGACGATAGGGGCTGCCATGCTGGGAAGTATTTGGAGCCACCGACTTGTCGGCTTCTTGGGTGTTGTGCTCCTGGTCGTTCTGGTATTCTTTCTAGTCTTTACCCTTTCCAATTCCCAACAAAGGCAATCTAAAGATGCATCTTGGGACGTCGTAAAGATCCATGTCGAAGAGACGGGCCTCCACGAGGTTCGCCTTAAGGATCTTAAGAATTTTAATCAGGGCATAGCCTCGCTCTCAGCCGAGAGTCTTCGTCTTTCTCAAGACGGAATTCCGATACCGTATTTACTTGATGACGAGAGTTTGTACTTCTACGGAATTGCTCCAGAGAGTCGATATGCATCCTATAGGCCATATATGCTTTCAATGACAGAGCCTGGAATTCTCATGAATGAGAGAATAGTATCTGTAGCTGGAGATCGTCGGGTCGATACCATAACTGATACGATTCACATCGAGGAAAACAACCTATACGATAGCCGGTCAATACCAGCTGAGGAGCAGTATCCGCATAATTTCGATCCCTGGTATTGGACGACAATTCAAAACGATGATGAGATCTCCATAGATTTCGGCCTTCCGGATATTGGTGCAGATTCCGGCGCACTGATACGCACCGCGCTCTATGGGGCGACGAGCATTGGCTCGGTTGATCCTGACCACGATATCGACCTCTATCTGAATGGAATTCATGTAGACACAATTACTTGGGATGGCGAAACGCACATTATTACAGATAGCCTGATAGAACCTGGAGTTTTAGTACCCGGCACAAATACACTGGTAATTGACAATCTCAATGAAGGTCGGGCATCGGAAACGGGAATCGAGTCTACCAATGACAGTTCCAGATCGCCGCTCGATATTGTTCGACTCGACTGGGTTGATATCAAGTACTCGAGGATCCCTCGAGCAATTGACGACCAGGCGATCCTGGAGGGAGTGCGCGGAGACTTAAACGTCGAGGGCTTCTCAAGCAGACCAAAGCTGATCGATATCACCAATCCAATAGAGCCGAAAGTGGTGAACGGCTGGAATTTCGAAGATGGTGTTTTAGAATTTTCGGTCAACAAACATTCAAATCTGCTTGCAGCTGGACCACAAGGAATTATCAAAACCGCCGAGATTACGCCGGTCCGCGATAGCAATTGGCGTGACACCTCGATACAAGCTGATTTAATCATCCTATCTACGGATGAACTTTCACCCGCCCTTACCCCGCTGGTCGAGTGGCGCGAGGATCAGGGTCTAGTTGTAGTTCAGGTTTCGGTGGAGGATGTTTATAACGAATTTGGTGGTGGAGAAGAATCCCCGGGCAGCATCGCAGAATTTATCCGCTACGCCCTGATAGAATGGAGAGAGCCAAAGCCATCCTATCTGTTGCTGGTTGGCGAAGCGAGCTATGACTACAGGAATTATCTTGGCGAACTCGGTCAAAATGTGATCCCGGCGCCAATGGTTCGCGTCGAGTACGGAGGTGAAACCGTTAGCGATCCCCGTCTAGCCGATACGGACCTGGATGGTTTGCCGGATATTGCAGTAGGTCGCTGGCCCGTAAGCACCGGGAACGAGGTTACTAAGTTGGTCGAACGAACCATTGCTTATGAGCAAGGGACCGGGACGGATAACGTCCTGATGGCTGCAGATGGAACCAGCCAGGAGTTTATCTCCCTAAGCGAAGAAGTTCTCCTAGGCAGTGGCCTCCCCGAATCAACCGTGAAGCGACTCTACGGAGTTCCGGCTGATCAGTTTACGGATGCCTGGAATGACGGCGCCTGGCTTGTTGCCTACGCCGGTCATGGAAGCATCGATCGCTGGGGCAAAGATGATGTGTTCTCTGCCGGTGCGGTACCTGATCTGAAAGCTGATAGCTCACCACCTATCGTCATTCAACTCACGTGCTTGACTGGTTTCTATGCTCATCCGACAGTGGATTCAATTTCTGAAATAATGCTCCGCCATGACAAGGGTCCGGTGGAAATTATTGCGGCAACTAGCTTGACACTATCTTCAAGCCAAAGACCCTTTGGTGTAAATCTCATTAAAGCCCTTCAGGATCGTGAGGTCACTCGAATCGGCGATGCAATGCAGGAGGCAAAAGCAGCCCTCGGTGTAGAGAGAAATCGCGAATTAGCGGAGATCAGCGAGACCTTTACGTTACTCGGTGATCCGAGTGCGCTAATTGTCCGGCCGGAATAAGGGTGATGGAATTGACATAAACCATGTTATGTTATAACGTGCTATCTTAAGATTGTTGTGATTCGGTTTGCCACTAGGAAGCGGATTTTGCACACGGAAGAGCCAAATATATCACGAACTGATGATAGTCAAGTCAATATTCGCGTGTCTTGGCTTCGTGTCACCATTGGTGTTGCCGTTGGCCTCATTGGTCTGTTTTTCATTGTCAGAAACGTTGAATTCGCCGATGTTGCTTCCGCCTACCAGGATGCCATTCTTGGCTATGTTCTGCTTGCGGTTGCTGTGATCCTTATCACGATCATAACCAAGACATGGCGTTGGCAACTCATCTTCAAGTCTGGCCCGGATGCTCCCGGTTTTCGACCACTCTTCTGGGCCCTGGTTACTGGTCAGTTTTTTAATATCGTCGTTCCTTTCCGAACCGGGGAGATAGCTCGAGTCCTCTCATTGGATCAGCAAGAACAGGTTAGCAAGAGTAAAACATTGAGCACGTTGGTTATAGAAAAAACTCTCGATACGGCAGGATTGGTTGCCACGATACTCATAGTATTACCTTTCATAGCGATTCCCGACGAGGTGTTACAACGAGGTAATACGCTGGCGATAATAACCCTGGTTGCGCTGCCAATACTGGTTCTTGTTGCCTTAAATTCTCACCGGCTGAGCCGCTTTGCCAAAGGCTCTGGTGAACGTCTGCCCCCATGGATGCGCATGCGTTTCATTCAGATCCTCGAAGCAGGTCTTGATGGATTGGCTGCATTCAGAAGTCGCCGCCTAACCGCCGGTCTATCGCTTGTTACAATGCTGATCGTAATACTGTCACTCCTCACGCCACTGGTCTTATTTAAAGCGTTCAACCTACCATACGGGATCAGGGAAGCGATAATCATCAACCTTCTCGTAACGTTAGCAACCGCGCCTCCTTCTACGCCTGCCAGAATAGTGGTCTTTCTTGCCATCGTCCGGCTAGCGATGGAAGGATTCGGCATTGATGACACGGGTGTCATATTGAGCTACGCTATTGCCTTTCTTTTCGTGGTCTACACCCCGGCTCTGATCTTAGGTGGCCTAGCTTTGTCAAAAGGCGGGTATAGGTTTCCGATTAGAGTGAGCAGGGGCGAGAAATAACCGGTACAAGATGATTTCCGTCATAATTCCTGCATTTAACGCTGCTCAAACGATTGGCATGTGCCTTGGGTCTTTGTCCAAACAAACGTTAGCGTCTTCGCTATACGAAATTATCGTAGTAGACGATGGCTCAGTTGATGGAACCGTCGATGTGGCGAAAGAGGCGGGAGCAAGGGTGATCAGGCAATCGAGGAGTTGGCCCGCAGCCGCCAGAAATGCGGGAGTAGACAAAGCAAATGGAGATATCGTTTGCTTCACCGACGCGGACTGCAACCCAGAGCCTGATTGGCTTGAAGAGATTACGGCCCCTTTCGAAGATCCATCGATTGTTGGCTGCAAAGGAACCTATGCTACTCGTCAGACGAAGATTATCGCTCGCTTTGTCCAGCTAGAATATGAGGATAAGTATGATCTCCTTCGAAAACAGGATCATATCGACTTTATCGATACCTATTCGGCTTCTTATCGCCGGGATGTCCTGATTGCGAACAATGGATTTGATCAGAGGTTTCCATATTTAGAGGATCAGGAGCTGTCATTTCGTCTTTCGGCCCGTGGCTACAAGATGGTATTTCGACCAGAAGCTACCGTCTATCATTTGCACTCGGACACCCTTCTAGCTTACCTGCGAAAAAAGTTTCGAATCGGTTTCTGGAAAGCGCAGGTGGTACGCCGTTTTCCAGAACGGGGCATAAAAGACTCACACACACCCCAGTCGATGAAGGTGCAGATGGGGCTGATGGCTCTGCTCTATTTGACGATCCTGTCTACTTTCATAACACGCTGGGCTATCCTGCCATTGGTCATATTGACTCTCCTCTTTTTAGTGACGACCCTACCCTTCTCCCAGAAAGCCTGGAAAAAGGACCGAACGATTGCCGTGGTGGCCTCGATATTGTTGGCTGCCCGAGCGACAGCCCTCGGCCTAGGTTACGGCTGGGGTGTAATAAGACCGCGTCCAGGGGTTAGTGGAGAAGAATCAACCATTGGAGGTTTAAACTACCTAATAAAACGCCTGATAGATATCACTGGTGGGATCATCGGACTAACAGCAGCCATTCTCCTTAGCCCTATTATTGGGTTGGCCATCAAGATATCGTCTCCCGGTCCGGTGGTCTTTAGACAGGAACGAATAGGCCAGGGAGGACGGCCGTTTATCATTTACAAGTTTCGCTCTATGCGTGTCGACGCACAGAAGCAGCTGCCGGATTTGGTGAAAATAAGCGAGCTACCCGAGCCGGTTTTCAAATTGAATGACGATCCTCGAATCACGCCTATAGGTAGGATTCTTCGGCGTTGGAGTTTGGATGAACTTCCTCAATTTTGGAACGTATTTATTGGGGAGATGAGTCTAGTCGGACCTAGACCTGAAGAGGCTCAGATCGTGTCGTTGTATAACGATCTACAACGCCGTCGGCTCTCAGTGAAACCCGGCATGACTGGACCGATGCAGGTTGACGGTCGTGGTGATCTCCCTCTTAACAAGCGTCTCGAGTTGGAGCTTGATTACATTGACGACTATTCCGTTTGGCGCGATGTCCGGATAATTGTCTTAACCATACCTGCCATAATCAGCGGCAGGGGAGCACGGTAGCAAACGGATCACTCCGGAGGAAATAGCATATGCTTTCTGGAGAGCGCACGAGACCAAAAATTCAAATAGTGCGCCTTGGGATTACTCCCTTAGCTCAATACCCTAAACTGGTCTACGGAAACCAGCAGCTGACGGTACTTCGCGAACGCCTCTTGTGGCCGTCAGTCACCGCCGGATTGGCGTTGATTGTCTACCTCTTGACGATAGCCCCCGATCTGACCTGGGCCAATTATGGAGGCGATGGTGGTGAACTCATAACAGCATCCGTTACGTTGGGCATCCCCCACCCACCTGGATATCCGGTATATCTCCTAGTCGGGAAATTGGCGAGCCTTGTCCCGATCGGATCCGTTGCTTATCGATATAATCTACTTTCAGCGGTGGCACTCGCGCTGGCGGCGGGAATTCTCAGTGCGACGGTCTCAAACTTACTAGCTGCGAAACATAGAACAGGCGGGGGGTTCAGCCGGGCTGTTCCCGTTGCAGCCGGGCTCGTCTTTGCCTTTATTCCTATTGTCTGGGGGCAAGCATTAATAGCAGAGGTCTATACCCTGAACCTTTTCTTTCTTGCTCTATTGCTCTGGATTCTGACGCAAGATATCGACCGGAAGACGGCCATCATCGCCGGCTTTGTCTTTGGCCTATCACTGACGACGCATCTAACGTCTGCATTAATGTTGCCATTGAGTCTATATCTTCTGCCACGAAGGTACTGGTTGAGATTTGCGCTAGGTACAACGATTGGAATCTTACCGTTCCTGGTGTTTCCAATCTTAGCGAACACATTAAGTCCAGTTATTTGGGGCAGAAACGACACGCTTTCTGGTTGGTTGTGGTTCATAACAGCAAGGATCTACAGACCAAATATATTGTCACTGCCTCAGGGAGATTGGTGGTCACGGTTAACTGAGTGGAGTTCTTTGTCATTTAAGCAATTCGCCTGGTTTGCAATACCTTTGATCACCCTCAGTTACTTCTCAACAAGGGAAAAAAATCGGCGGTTGATCTTAGGCTTGATTGCGACGATCGTTCTTTACGCTGCCTATTCCTTTGGATATCGAAGCATTGACGCAACCGTATTCTTCCTGCCTGGATTATTGCTGCTAGCTATTACATTAGGGTTCGGGATGAAATCGCTTGGGATCGCTTCCTTGCTATTGCCGACTCTGCTCGTAGCGCTAAACTTTGGCGGGCAGTACCTCGGCGATGACTTAACTGTTCGCACCGGTGCTGAACGGGTGTTACAGATGCTCCCAAATGATGCTATTGTAATAACACCCGGTGACCAGACAGCATCAACATTATTGTATTACCAGCAAGTAGAAGGAACTCGACCTGATGCGATTGTCGTGGATGATATCATGTTTCAGTTCGATTGGTATCGTGAAAGACTGAAGTCTCGATACCCAACTCTACTAAACCTGGAGCGCGACGATGTTCCAGGTTTTATTGAAAGCAATCTCCAACGTCACCCAATCTGTCACGTCGAACTTGTATCGCCATCGAGTGTTGAATGCGACCAATCTCCTGCATATGTACTTGACATCGAATCCTGACTATGTCCAAAACTAAAAGTAAAAAAACTCTATTCGACTGCCTTCCGTTACTCCTCGTTCTCGTAGGTTTGCTAATCCTATCCGTATGGATCGGTATTGTTATCTATCGAGGTTATGCCCTTTTCCAGTCGGCGAATAAGCTCCAAAGCATTTCTCAAACGCTTCTAGATGAGGGAGTCGCAGAGCTTGATATTGACCATATCGAGAGCCTGGTTATAGATGCGCGCAGCGATTTTGTAGAATTACAGAACGTTACAAGGCCTCTGCTCGGCCTCGCCCCTTATTTGTCGTGGGTTCCAGAAGTTGGCCCCCTACTTGCATCAGCACCGCAGTTTATGAAGATGGCCGATTCAGGTAGCCAGGCAGCGGTAGAGCTTCTTGCAGGCTTCAAGCCTGCCGTTATCATCTTGCAAGACATGTCCGGGGCGGATCCATCGTCGATCAGTCAGCTCCTTGAAATCCTAGCCACGGCCGAACCGAACATCAACAACGCAC
>JAUVOB010000193.1 GCA_030599405.1 Chloroflexota bacterium
AGTCCGGGCAACAAACCAGAGTATCACCGCCATACTGGCACATCCGATGATGGTCCACATTAGCCCAACCCGCCAATTACCCAATTGAAAGCCGTATTCAGCAGGCCGGTCCCTAAAGAGCAACAGGATCACCGCCATCGGTATGATGAAATAGAGAATCATCCGGTCATAGGCTTTGTTGCCCGTAATGCGATGGTTGTAGTAATCCACCATTGGCAGCAGTGTTCCCATGATGATAATCAGGGTGAGTTTGAGGTCGAAATGGATACCGCCGATAGTCATGCGCTTTCGGAGCTCATTCATAATGTTCCAACAGTAGAAGAGATTATAACAAAAATGCCCGACCGACGGCCGGGCATCTTCATATTATGATGATCAATATCCCTTCTTAATGAGTGATTGGCGGCGCGCTCAGGATCGTTCAACCATGTCCGGAAGCAGGCGCTCAATAGCCATGGTATGGCTGCATACAGCTCGAGAGGCAAAAAAATCGCAATCGCAATTCCAGGTGCCGTGGTCGTAGCCTACGACATGGGAGTTATTGTTACCTTGAAATGCAACTTCAAACGAGTCGAAACGGATCCTGTCCCTTTCCTCTGCGTATATCTTCGCTTTCTCGATCTTACCAATCATTCCATAATCCATTGCACTCTCCTAACTACGGTGATTTGTCTGGTAAGGAAGACCTTGCCAGAAGCTAGTAACAAAAAACGCACGCCGACTGCGCGCGTTTCCTAAGCGAAAAATGGGCGGGATGTAGCACCTGATGCACCGCACATAATTTAAGTATAGCCGCGACAACGCCGCTGTCAATCCTCCGGATAAAGATGTAGGTTAATCGTCAGGAACGGATCTTAACGGGGGCCAAAGCCAGGTGGGAGTCGATCCAGTGCCCGTCATTAGCCACAATATTCTGTCTCTGCCCAGTGACTGCATTCAGAAGGGCAATATCGATCATATAGGTCCCGTCAGGTATATCCTGAGCTGTTGTCAGCTGATGAGTATCACTTATGATTTGGCCCGTCTTCCAAGAATTCGTATGGGATGACCCATGGGCCGGTCGATCATCCGCCTCCGCCCACGTCTGCCCCGCCTCATCCAGCAATCGCATCTGAACGGTATAGTCACTCTCAACATCCGTAAGCGCCTCCCAATACAGGTCGACTCTTATTGTCTCTCCAGGGCTGACTTGCAGTTGATCATATTCATAGCCGATCAGCCTGATTTCATCATTGAAGTTTTGGCTTTGTGGATTTGGATATGTATCAGCACGAGGAACTATCCTCAATTCGCCCAGGGAGAGAGAATCTCCAAGCGGAGAACCATCTTCGGTCGCAACCACGAGTCGATAGGCCAGTGGGTCGTAGAGCCCGATTGAAAGCGTCGCCGTGGCCGGCGCATAGGTCGTTTCAGGAAGAAAAACACGGACGGTGTCCACAAAGCGTCCCCCAACCTCCCATTGGCTGCTGGGAAAGTTACCGAGGCCCGGATGGGTATCACGCTGAGCGATGATGGATCCCTCCTGGTTGGTAAGATGGACGAATAACAGATAGTCGCCGGGTGGTGTGGCGTTGACCTCCCAGTACAGGTCGATATCCAGGGGATCACCCGGTCTCAACATGTCTGTACTTAGTTCGTAGCCAAGGAGCGTGACCAGCGTATCAAACCGGGCGTTCACGTTGTTTGGGATGACCGCGTTGCCCTCTATGGATGGTGGCTTGGAGTATGCCGGTGATAGGTAGCCGAAGAACGCGACCAATGAGAGGGCCAACATGCCAAAGACCATCACCAGGGTAAAGATGCCGACCGGCGCTCGTTCTGGGTTTGTAACTGTCTGGCGTTGACGAATTCGCGCCCATAGGCTTGCCATTCCATGGCCGAGTTCCGAGGTCCATTGGACAAGACCATAAAAAGAAAGCAGAGCAAGCGCCGATATGGCAGGGAAGAAAAAGCGACCATTTGGCCCAGCGGGACTAACCAACATGTAGCCGAATAACACGAAGAAAAAGAGGCTCACATCGATGGCAAGGAACACAAGGCTCACCCTTTCTGAATGTGTTGCCCGCCGGAAGAAACCAAGGAGCGCGCCGGCAAGGCCAATGATTGTGACAACCAATAACCCATCGTAGATTGGCTGCGACAAGGGAATCTGTCCAAAGCCAAAACGTCCCCAGAGCGTCGACCAAGCGTAAGGTAACTCGGAAATCGCCAGAGCAACGCTCTCGGTAGGATCCCGAACACCCCACAGTTCGGTCACTGTCGAGAACCCGGTGAGATCGCCGTACAGGATAAGGTTTCGAACGAACCACCAACCGGCAATCAGCCCGGCGACGGCCAGCATAAGCGCGTTGACGATCACCCACTGCCTACCCTGCCACTTCCTCCAGGCTACCCAAGATATGGCCACTTCGATCAAGATAATGGTCACGGCCAGGTTAGCTTTGCTCAATAAGGCAATTCCATAAACCGCTCCCAGTATTAGCCCCCAGCGGACACTCAGCCCATCGGGATCATGGAGCAGATAGAGACAGGTAAACAAGATCGCCGATCCACTGAAGGCAGCTATGATGTCATTGTTAATCGAGCCAGACATGTAGAGGAACATGGGATTGAAGGCGACTAGAGCAGCGGCCCCAACCGCGATTTCTTGCCGTCGTGGCCAGATAATCCGGCTGGATGCCCATGTCAACCACACCACCCCAGCGCCAATAAGGATATTGATTCCCCGCATCACGTAAACTGCCAGGGCTTCGCCGCGCCAAGGGAAGGCCTCGTCTTGGCCGTGGAGGAACTGGTTTTTGTTGTCCCTACCTACTTCCCAGTATCGATATGCCCAGAAGGGGTTCTCGGGAGGTGTGTAACACAGATCGCGGCCGGTATCTATCCAGAAAGTCGCCAAAGCGCCGATCGCGTAATACAAGGGAGGATGGTGACTCTGAGACCGGCATGGTTCTTGTCCCTGCACCGGGAGTCTTCCTGTGGTGCTGATGGTCCGGACGAACCGATAATGACGGAGCTCGTCGGTGGCTTCATGGAGGGGATTGGTCACGCTATAGGCCACAGCCAGGACGACGAAGGCGATCAGCAGAAAAATAATTGCCTTCCGTCCAAAAGGCGAAGCTGCACTTTCCGAATCAGGAGAGAATATCTTCAAGGCTTAGACCTAAGTTCATACAGTAGAGGAGAATCGAAGGTTTGCCAACATCAGTCTAGAATGAGAGCCAAAGGTGATTCGTGTCAAGAACATTCTAATCTTCTAGTTCCAAGCGGATATGATCGCGACCGTCGACGGTAAGTATCCGTTCACCAGTTTTAGGATCGTAAAGACCAAAGATGATAGCGGCAGGCCCGCTTCCGGCCGGGGCCACCAACGTATGTTGTTGAAGAAAGCTATCACCTGGCTTCAGGCCGCCAACGTCAACCCACAAGCCGTCATCGCCAACTAAGTAGACACCTTCCGAATCTACCATCTGCGTGAAGACAGAAAGACGCGGACCGGCGTACACACCGGGTGGTGGTGGATTGCTGATTAGGGGAATTGACGGTAAGTCGAGCGACCGGTCAACAAGCCAGAGTAGATCTAGAGCCCCATCATGCGCATGATGCTCTGACGAGAGCAAGCAAAGGCCATTGTCAAAGCAAATCGGGTTATCTTGAGTGTCATCCAGTTGATCAATTCGGGCGAGCACAAAGCCGCCAGATGTCTCGCCCGGCACGGGTTGGTAGAGCTCTTCCCGCAGAGAAGGCTCACCTGGATAGCCACTAAAGACGATTGCGGGCTCGTCATTCAGTTGGAGAATTGTTGTCCTTTGCGGATCGTACCATCGAGGTGCAGTACGTTGAAGGTCTTCGAGGTCGATTTCTAATGCAATCCGGTCCCATGGTCCGGCGAGTAGTCCAGTCACCCCAAAATCTCTATATTCCTCGTGTTCGTTCAGGAATAGAGCCAAATCCTTGATATCTGCCCGATAAAGAAAGCGAGTCATCCCGCGGGATGGCCACTCGACGAAATAATCCGGTAGATCGCGCCAAGCTATAGTTATTAGTAGAAGACCCGCGATCGCGGCAACAAGGACATTGTTGCTCACTTTCTTTGATGGGAAACGCCGCTGCAACCAGTTGCTAAAAGGGAGGAGCGGAAGGGCCACGATGACATACACGGCCGACTGGGCGATGATCGTGTGGCCAAGGCTTGCAGCCGGGACACTGATGAAACCTGGCGAGATGCCCACCAGCCACCAGATCAAGACAAATGCACTGGCCCTTTCTAGATGCGGCGTTTGCTCCAGAGCAGGGGGAGGTTGGGAGTCATGCACAGCTTTGAGCCCGATGCGCAGTCCAGTTTTGGCTGTATACCACAGCGCTGTCAGAAAACCGATCCAGAAGAAGGCGGCGCTAAGCGGGCCGAACACAGGGCGATTCGGTATATTGTAAAGCCATTCATCATCGCCATCACTGTGAAACATGTTAAGGGTGCGTGCGATGTGTTGGCCCAGTGGCTCGAGATTTCCCTTTCTGGCTTCGACTAGAGGGACAGCTAGTTCCTCTACCCGGGCTTCTGTTTCAGGTTGTCGCATCAGGGTAACAACCAAGGGCGCCGCCAAAA
>JAUVOB010000350.1 GCA_030599405.1 Chloroflexota bacterium
TCAATGAAAAGCTCGCTCAGTACATGTACCCACCATCAACTGGGGGACTCCCGAACACGGGATAATTGCCCAAACAACCGATTTGGTTACTAGTGTTATTTTATGTTAAGTTCGACGGCCTCGCTACCGTTGGGATCCAAGGAATACTCTCTGGCGTCACTAACCGAATGCGTTGATTTGATAACAGTATCTGGTCTTTCCGTTGCCAGTCAACAAGTATAGCACAATCCAGACGTATTCATTGAATGCTAATGGAGTGCGATTATTAAGACTTGAAGCTGACTAAGAATCAGTCCTCACATTGCCATTTCGCTACTCACTCTAGTCCAATCTTCATTTCGAGGATAAGGAAATCTTTAAAGTTAGAAACTGACAGGGCAGGCGATCACGATCGAGGTTTGACCGCCCTGTTAGTTGAGGCTGTGACCGCCAGTATGGCTACAACCTTCAGGGGTCTTTATTCGTATAGTAGGGTAGTAACGGCAATTGAATCCTGGAGGTCTTTCTCCGACGAAGCCGCTGGTATAAGCCATCATTCGCCAGTATAATATAGAGGTCTGGTGGACAAACCGACAAAACATAGAGCACACCCTTCGATTGCGCACGAATGTCACATCTTGACAACGCGACAGCGGTAACCAGGCAGTGACAATGCGTGTTTCAGCAATATGGCGACAGTGATTGATTAGGAGCACTTAATGCTGGACCTGGTGTATGCCGGCATCGTTGTCATCAGCTTTATCTTCGCCTTCCTTAGCCTCATTGGCGCGGGTCTTGATCAAGTAATAGATTTCGACCTTGACGCAGACGGCGAAGGCCCCTTCGATTTAGTAGGCATTAGCCCCTTCTCGGCCGCGGTCTTCGGCTCGGCCTTCGGTTTGACAGGCCTCATTACGCACGTGTGGCTCGAGATGGAAGCCATACCAAGCATTCTTTGGGCCACTGGGATTGGCATCGTTTTTGGCGGGCTAGCTCAGGCTTTCTTCCTCTATGTCCTGTCACCGAGTAAGTCAAGCCATTACTCGCTGGAACGCGATGCGGTCGGTCGCGAAGCCGAGGTAACTGTCGCGATTCCAAGCGACGGTCTGGGTCGAATCGCTTTTACAATTGTAAGCGGTCGGACGAGGTTGGGTGCACGTTCGGGAACTGGAAAGGAGATCAAGACCGGCAGCTTAGTCGTCATTAAGAAGATCGTGGGGCGGGTGGCTATCGTAGAACCGTCCGAATAACGATACGAACATCTGTAACCGGCTGGCGCGAGATGATTGTTTAAAGTGGTCAAGTTCATCAAGGAGCGCTTGCCGATAATAGAGTTAACTGGAGGAAGTCAAGATGCAAACCCTAATCCCGCTTCTCATTATCCTGGGTATATTCACCTTTTTTGCCCTGGCATTTGTCTACGCCAGTCGAGTAAAAAAGGTCGGCCCGAACGAGGTACTGGTCATATCGGGTCGTAGTGAAACCAGAACCGGGGAGGTTGACCTCGAGCATAATTTCCGAATTGTAACAGGCGGCCGGGCCTTCATCTGGCCAGTTTTGGAGCGTGTTGATGATCTCTCGCTGGAGATCATGACGATCGATATCACAACGCCTGATGTCCCCACAAGCCTGGGTGTACCGGTGACGGTTGATGGTGTCGCCCAGGTCAAACTTGGCAGCGACGAGAGTTCCATCCGAACGGCTGCCATCCAGTTCTTATCGAGGTCCGAGGACGAGATCGAGCATGTCGCGCACGAGACGTTAGCCGGCCATTTGCGGGCCATTCTAGGTACGCTCACCGTGGAACAGCTCTATCGTGACCGAGAGGCCTTCGCCCAGAAGGTTCAGGAGGTCTCGGGAGATGATATGGCTAGTATGGGTATGGAGATCGTCTCCTTCGTCATCAAGGATATCAGCGACGCGGAAGGTTACCTAGAAGCCTTAGGCCGTCCGAGAATAGCGCAAGTGAAACGTGACGCCGACATAGGTGAAGCAGAGGCGTCACGAGACGCCACAATTAAGAGCGCAGAAGCCAGGCAGGAAGGTGAAGCGGCCAAATTCCGGGCCGAGACGAAGATCGCCGAAGCGCAAAAAGATTATCAGGTTCAGAAAGCTGCCTATGAGGCGGAAGTCAACCGGAAGAACGCTGAAGCAGAACTGGCCTACACCATCCAACAGAATATCGAGAACCAGAAGGTTAAAGCTGAGGAAATCCAGATCGAGGTTGTTGAGAAACAGCGGCGGATCGAGGTGCAAGAGCAAGAAATATCTCGCCGGGAAAAGGAGCTTGAAGCCACGATTCGAAAACCCGCGGAGGCCGAACAGTACCGAGTTCGAACATTATCAGACGCCAAAAAGTATCAGCTGCAAGTTGAAGCTGAGGGTGAATCAGAAGCTATTCGTAAGCGCGGTCAGGGTGAAGCCGATGCAGCAAAAGCCATGGGTTTGGCTTCTGCTGAGGTTATTCGCGAGACGGGCCTATCAGAAGCCGATGCTTCGAGGGCTAAGGGTCTGGCCGAAGCGGAGGTTATTCGCCAGCAGGGGCTTTCGGAAGCTGAAGCGACGGCCGAGAAGGCAGAAGCCTGGAAGCAGTATACGCAGGCGGCTGTCATTCAGCAGGTCATAGACGCGCTGCCTGAAGTCGCCGCCGCTGTCGCTTCTCCTCTAGCCAAGACCGACCGGATAGTCATTATCAACACCGGCGGGGATGGCGGTGGCGCCGGTGCATCAAAGGTCACTGAAGACGTGACCAATATCATAGCCCAGGTACCAGCAACCATTGAGGCGTTGACCGGTGTCAACCTTATGGATGCGTTAAAACAGCTTCCGGGTATCGCCAGTACACAGGCATGCTTAGAACCTGACTCAGATGTAAAGCAAGAAACTTAAGCGGATCCCGAAGAAGAGCCTATTGAA
>JAUVOB010000234.1 GCA_030599405.1 Chloroflexota bacterium
CTCCAGTTATGAAATACCTCATATTTGAATCAAACCTTTCCCATATCTAGTACACTAACCGAACGTTTCCTAGTCTTAGATCGCTTCATTGCTGTTGGTAGCTAAGGGCCGTCTAGCCCAACTAAATCCTTGCTAAGCCGTTGGAGCAGCTCTTTCCTTTTGCGATTCAAGAACGATCGGTAGGCGCTGTCCAATGGTTCTACCGTCATTATTAGGGCATCTTCATTACCTTGATAATAGCGCCTTCTGCCCCCGACAACTTCGAATCGATAATTGCGATATAGTTCCTGGGCGACGGTATTGCTCCTTCTAACCTCTAACGTAGCCATTGTAGCATCTGATTTGTACGCAAGAAAGAGAATGTTGAGTAGTAATAAATGTCCTAATCCCCGTCTAAGCCATTTGTTGGCGACAGCTATTGTGCTGATGTGAGCTTCATCCACGAGCATCCAGAATCCAGCGTATCCTATGATCTTTGATGGTAAATCAGCTATCTCAATTGTGAGTACCTGGTAACTTGCCAGGCGATTCTCGGCGACCTCATAATGGTAGGCGCTCTCTTTCCAAGGAACTGGGAAAGCGCTCCTCTCAATGGCCATTACCGAAGAGATGTCAGACAACCGCATCGGACGCAAACGATACGGACGAGGAGCTTTGATCATTGTCCGGCTAAATGTCGCCCTTGTTCGATGAAGGGATCGCGCCTGACGGATCTCGCAGGTAAACCGGGACCAACTCATCTGGATTGTCGATCCAACCACGTCGCAGCCTCAACCAGGCCAGCTCAGCTAAAAAGCCAGCGCGCCTGACACTCTTGACCGGGGGGACGATTTTCAGCTCCTTGCTGGAGTTTTTAACAAGCTTCGCTGTGGAAGGTGCGATTTCACCAATTAGGGTCGCCGGTTCATCGATATTCGCGAGAAGGTCCTCCCAGTTGTAGATATCCGGTTCCTCGGTGGCCTGCCAGCCTTTACCCGCACGCCATTGATAGCTTCCCGCGCAAACCCGTGATCGCCCAGCCTCGGCGATAACAATAAGTTGTCCCGCGTATTCATCGGCAGCAGCAGCCATAATGTCAAGGGTCGAAATGCCTATGAGCTTTGCTCGGTTTGCCAGTACAAGGCCTTTGGCAAAGCCGAGACCAATCCGGAGGCCCGTATAAGAACCCGGTCCGATGGCAACGGCGACAGCTGACAGATCGCCGGCGGTCAAACCCGCCTTCCCGATCATATCGGCAACCGCCGGCGCTAATTCCACAGTCTGGGTGTTGATCGAGCGCCAGCCAGCCTCCGCTACGATGCTACGTCCATCGTGCAGCGCTAAACCGGTCCATCTAGTCGCTGTATCGATCGCCAGGATCATCGTGAGGCCACCTTCCCTTAGACGCCGAATGCGCTTAGGCGGAATTGCTTGAGTAATTCTAATGCGCGATCACCATCAGCCTTAATGCGTAAACCTCGGCGCGTTTCATTAATATGCCGAAGCTCTACCCACAGCCGATTACTTGGTAGAATCGCAGATATCTGTTCAGGCCACTCGATCATGATGGCTCCGCTATCGTAGAGTATAGAATCCAGGCCAGCCGTGACAACGTCGGCCTGATTTTCTAGTCTGTAGCAGTCGATGTGATAGAGGATACTTCCATCGTGAAGGCGCTGGTATTCATTGACAAGCGTGAAGGTAGGACTAGTTACACGGCGGCTGGCACCCCATCCTCGGCCAATACCCTGAGCGATTGCGGTTTTTCCTGTTCCAAGTTCCCCGGACAAACATACCAAATCACCAATTTCCAGCAATTCACCCAGACGAACGCCTAAACGTATCGTCTGTTCGACGCTGCTACTGATGAAATCGACGGTGCGTTCGTCAAGGATGGCCATTATCGCGCTGGGAATTCAACTCAATACGACTTACCAATTATACACCGCATGCAGGATCATGGTATCATAGATTGCTAGGTTTAATAACTGCCTGTGAGTTCTGATTATGCCAGTTGATTTAACCCAGCCTGATGTCGCCAACCTTGAATACTCACGCCCTGTTTTCTCCTGACATATTGACAATTAACGTAAGTCGGCTCTCCCTTTCGCTAACCACTTTTGCTCGATCGAGCCCCATTTGTGGAAATACAAAAGATAAATAAGGCAAGTAACAACCAATGAGATTACTGGTTATATCAGATATTCACGGCAATCTGCCGGCCTTTGAAAGTGTGCTAAATAGTGCCCAGGGTGAGTGGGACCAAATCTGGTGTCTTGGGGACGTCGTGGGTTACGGACCCGATCCGAACGAATGTATCGCAACTCTCAGGAAATATGATCACCTATGCCTTTCGGGGAATCATGATTGGGCAGTATTGGATCGACTCGATATCCATACATTTAATGACGACGCTAAGGCGGCCATTCGTTGGACCCAGAGTGCCCTATCCGATGCGAACATGTCCTATCTGCGGGGCCTTTCGTCGGCTACCGTCGAAGGTTCTTTCACGCTTGTTCATGCAAGTCCGAGACATCCAGTTTGGGAATACATTCTAGATAAGGTTACAGCTGCCGCCAATTTCAAGGAGTTTCATACACCCTATTGTCTCGCTGGGCATTCTCATGTTCCGATGATTTTTGAGCAGCTAGACAGTCAGGATGTCGAGTGGTACGCGCCGCTATACGACCGGCCGGTGGATCTGAATAAGAACCGACTGATCATCAATCCCGGTAGCGTCGGGCAGCCCCGAGACTATGATCCACGCTCGGCATATAGCCTGCTCGATCTGGAAGAAATGACTTGGGAGCATAGACGGGTTGCGTACCCTATTGAAGAAACCCAAGCTCGTATGACCGAGATGGGATTGCCTGAAAGGCTAATATCAAGACTCGAATTTGGCATGTAGCATTATTCACGATTCACCGAATCTTCCCCTGAATACTTTACATAAAAACCCGACAGAATATTTATAGAGCTGCTAGAATATTGATTACCAAAAATTTCCGATCCCGCGAGTCCGCAGAACCTAAGGGATCTTTCTTATTTCGATCACCATGTCTCTTGATGTTGCTGTTGATTCTCGCTGGTTGCTCGACCTCATTGCCCCAGACGCCTGTTATCTTACCCACAGAGACATCACCCATCCCCAGTCAGCCTGCAACGGCGACTAAGGCGGTCATGGCTGAAGCGGCAACTATTTGGAGCTCATCCCAGCCGCCAACGCTAACACCTGTGCCAACGTCGACGTCCGCGTCGACGCCATCACCGACGCCAACCGCCACTCCCGTTGCGCCTCAATACGCGACACTCGAAGATTTCTGGGTCGGCGAAGCCGTCTGGAAACTTGACATAAATAACACAAATCTTCCGCTTGGCGAGTCAGATACTGTTTACATCGGCGAGGATGAGTATTGGTCGTATCTACATGCAAGCTTCCAGTCGGCAGGTGTGGTAGACCAATGCGGCGATCCCGTTTCTTTCCCAGGTTGCACGACATTGTGGAAGAGCATCGACGGCGGGAAGCATTTTTCACTAGAACAACCCATATGCCTCTTTTCCTGTGCAACGTGTCCTTGTGAGAACAGTCGCGACCATATTGAGCAACAGCAATATCCGCGTGTGTTCAGAACACCCGGGCAGCAGTATCTCGTCTATGAATTCGGAGCCTATGTTTATCTACGTGCGTCTTTAGATGGCATCACCTGGACGGATTCGTATCATGTGCCAAGCACTTGGATCTGGGATCGTCCCTATGGTCTTTGCGAGGGAGATGCCGTCATCGGTCTCCATCCGCACATTCATCAAGAGCTCCAATATGATTGCCTTGTCGGCGGTCCACCGGGCGTTTTTATCGAGGGCAACCAGATATATGTATTTGTGGCCCTCGGTCAGGCGCC
>JAUVOB010000110.1 GCA_030599405.1 Chloroflexota bacterium
CTGATCCACTTCCGGTTTTTCCAGCTGGCCGAGAAATTGTCGCGCATAGGCAGACAATGACTCGACATAGCGCCTTTGCCCCTCAGCAAAAATCGTGTCGAATGCCAGCGAGGACTTTCCAGATCCAGAGAGTCCTGTGATGACTACGAGTCGATCTCGTGGGATCTCGACATTGATGTTCTTCAGGTTATGTTCGCGAGCTCCGCGAACGACAATCTTATCCAAAGAACTGCTACTCCTTCGGTCACAAAGCAAAGTGTTTGGAGTACATCCTGTCAGCTTGCTGCTGGTAGTTCCAGGTAAGTCAAGTAGTTGCCGATATGAGGAAGAAGACTCCTTCTGAAGAAAGCGTCTCTTTGGGAGTACATGACTTATGATCGCCGATGATCCGGCATCGATAGCACCGCACCAAACACTCAATTGCTGTCAAAATGCTAACAGACAGAACGTTTATTCTATCACAGCATACAGTCCTCTACCATAAAGAAGTGGGTAGGATCGACTGAAACTGAACCGTGACAACCACTGCCTTAGGGAGGAGAAGATCGGACCCTTTTGCCAGCCATCTGCAGAGTTATGACTGGCAATTGTCCCCCCGATCACCAAGACCTATGAGATAAGAGCTCCTTCCTTTACGTCTTGCTTAGTTGGTCCTTATTGCGAAGTCGCCGGACGTCGTAAACATTGACCAGGCCCTGGGCTTGATGTAGGATGCGAACTAGTTTTCTGGGGCTGGCAATTTCCATTTCCAACACCACTCGCATTGTTCCGTCGACCTTGCTGGCGGGTGTATTTACAGAGGTGATGTTAACATTCTCATCTCGAAGGAGCTCCGCGATTTCGAATAATAACCCCGCTCGATCATATACATCGATCTGAACTGTTACCTGTCTAACAAGATGCTCCCCCTCTTTGCCCCAATCTAGCTTTATCGTACGGGCGAACATGGGATCCGGTCGCAATGTGTAGCATCCAGTTCTGTGAACCGTGACACCCCCATCCGAGCGGAGAAAGCCGATGATGGTTTCACCAGGTCTGGCGTTGCATGCTTGGCAAAGACGCAGACTCCGCCCCCTTCCGTCTGTAATTACAAACTCTTGACCAGCCTTATTATGAACGATACTCCCGATATCTCGTAGCGGTTCCTGGTGCCACTCCTGCGTGAGAACTTGCGTCGCGACCGTCGTCGGTAACAGCTCCGCACGTCCTAATAGATGAAAAAATTCGTCAGTTTGCTCAATATCAAATAAGGACGCTACTTCCTCCGCCGAATATTCGCCCAGCCCAAGCAATTCGAGTTCGTCACGGAGTATCTTGCGTCCCTCGGTCATCGCTAATAACTCTGGCAATCGGCGGAACCAACGCCGAACCTGGCTTCTGGCTCGACCAGTGGTAAGGAAACCCAGATCTTCGTCCAACCAGGTCCTCTGTGGACGGGCCCAGCCGGATTTCACTACTCGGACTCGGTCGCCGTCCCGCAGAGGTTTGCTAAGAGGATATGGTCGCTCATTCACGTAGGCAGTCTGGCATTGATTACCTACTTCAGTATGAATGGCGTATGCAAAATCAATGGGGGTCGCTCCTTGAGGAAGCTCGATGATATCGCCTCGAGGCGTATATACCATTATCTGTTTTCGGAATACATCTTCGACAACACTTTTAACGCCAGTGCTTATGTCCTGCGGGTCGATGTTGATGTTTTCGCTGATATTCGAGAACAGGGCATTAACACGCTCGGCGATCTCATCGGTCCACATTGGCGTCCCTGAGTACAGCCATTTGGCCAATATCCCTATCTCAGAAACCTCGTTCATTGCCACGCTGCGAAGACGAATTTTCAAGGGCTTACCGTCACTGTAAATGACAGTAGTATGAATCGCACGATAGAGATTCTCGCGCGGAACAGCTATATAATCGTCGAACTGGCCCGGAACCGGGCGCCACCTCTGATGTAAATAACCAAGGGCGAGGTAACATGAGGGGACGTCTTCCAGAAGCACGACTACACGTCGAGGACTTTCCACTGAATCGTATGGCAGTGAACTGGTTTCCATTAGTTTATAGACGCTGAAGATGTTTTCGGGGTTTGGCAATACGTTGACGACGGCCATCCCCTCCTTCGTCAGTGCAGATATGATCTGCCCGGCCACGCGGGCGTAGTCTGCCTGCTGTTTATGGAACTGGCGATCCAGAACTTGCTTGATGACGCGATAAGCATCGTTGTCAGTCACCTGGAGAGAGAGGGCCTCAAGTTCGCTCTTGAGGCGCCAGATACCCAGCCGATTGGCCAAAGGTGCGTACACGATCAGCGTTTCGTTGGCTTTCTGCCTCTGTTTTTCTTCAGGCAGGGCTTGGATTGTACGCATATTATGCAGACGATCGAAGAGTTTGATCAGAACCACCCGTACATCGTTGGTCATCGCATCAAACATCTTATGAAGACTTGCGTCTTGAATCTCTTCAGCTGGGAGGCGACGGCCCATGGACACTCCGGCTGCGACCTCTTTAAGCTTGGTCACTCCGTCAACCAGACGACAAACAGTTGGACCAAACTGTTCGTTTATCTGATCGATCGAGACAAGGGTGTCTTCGGCCACATCGTGCAACAGAGCGGCAATTAACGCCGGGGCATCGAGCCGGTATTCTGCCAGATAGAATGAGACAGTCAGAGGGTGTGTAAAAAAAAGCTCGCCTGACTGGCGATATTGGTTACCATGCTCCCGGCGAGCGAGAACGAACGCGTCAAAAACGAGGACGCGATCGCGATCGTTCAGATAGCTGTTGACAATCTCGAAGAACTCGTGACCATCTAGGCTTACGTGCCAGCGACCTGACTCCATTGTGCCCGGATGCGCTGGCGGGGCAAGCATATCAGACGCTCTTCATCCTATTCGCACGTCGATAGTCAACAAAACGATAGCCGACGCCGCGCTCGGTCAGTATGTATTTTGGCTTGGATGGATCTTCTTCAATCTTTTTCCGAAGGTAATTAATATACAGGCGCAGATAGTGAGTCTCATCCCGGTACTCGTACCCCCAAACCTTAGCCAGTAACGTTTCGTGAGGAACCACCCAACCGGCATTTTGAATGAGATGGGTCAAAAGACGGTACTCAGTCGGGCGCAGATCGATTCTATCGCCATCGACTATCACTTGATGCCGGTTGAAATCAACTGACAGACGATTGTCTATGTCCAGGATTGTGCGTGGTGGCGGCGACGGCCAGTCGGCTCGTCGAAGAACTGCATTTACGCGGCTCACCAACTCGCGCGGGCTAAAAGGCTTTGTCACGTAGTCATCGGCGCCAAGTTCCAACCCGCGAATCCTGTCCTCTTCCTCACCTTTCACCGTGAGCAGAATGACCGGTACAGTAGAAATCTCCCGCAACAGGTCCAATGTTTCAAATCCGTCCATCTTGGGCATCATGATGTCCATGACGACCAGATCGGGCATGTGCTTTCGCACTTGATCCAGTGCCTCAATTCCGTTTCCGGCTTCAACTACGTGGTAGCCTTCTAACTCGAGATTCATGCGAATGAAGCGTATCATCCGCGGCTCATCATCAACGACGAGAACCAGACGAGGTCCGGTTGATTTAAGCGTGTCTGGTATTCGTTCTATCATTCTTCACGCACAAAGGTTATGACTTCATCAATCTCGGCCGATGGGATGATCTCAATGAAAGTCACCCGATGCAAAGGGATGATCATTGTCGTAACCTCTGCCTCTAAATAGTGTAAATCTTTGCCATCTTTGAGACGCGGATTGTTGACTACTATGGTTTGATCTGTCGGCTGAGGCAGCTCTTCAAGCTCGCCAACCACTGGATCCTCGTTCGTAAGGTGCAATATGATCGAAATGGTCATCAATAACCTCAATATGCTTCACATCTCAAAGAAAACCTGAACCTGGAGATGGCCTAATTGGAAAACGTCACCATTCCTTATGGGAGAAGGCTCATGAGGGGTAAGACTCTCCTCTCGTAAATACGTGCCATTCGTGCTGCCCAAGTCAACTAACATAACCCCATTCTCAGTACTCTGCAAGGAGGCATGTAAACGCGAAACACCGAGAGACGCACCATCATCGGCCGTCAGATCCAGGTGTGGATGAATATCCCTATTGGGATCAACCCGACCAATGTGAATCTCGCTATTTGCAGGGAGTTCGACACGCCGTGCGCTACTCAGAACAAGAAACACGATCATGCCTGCCGATACTTGTGGTTCTTCTCGCGGCTCAGTTATCGGCTTGGGCTGAGCAGGTGCAGCTAATCCGCCGACCAATGTCTCGTAATTATCTGAAAAAAGCCTACTGCCGCACTCGCCACAATACAGAGCGCCGACCTTATAAGGTTCATTACATTCCTGGCAATTGAGTTCGGTCACGATTCAAGCCTTATGGTCTGAGTTATGAGTGTTCGTGTTCCATACTTGAGACGCTTGCGCGCAGATTCCGACAACGCACCCATGGATCTTAGTCTTTCAGTTTCTAGTTCAACCTGCTCGGCAAGTGCCGAATGCCCTGCTTCCAATAGCCGGGTATTGAACTGTTGGAGTCTCCGTGTCGCCACCGGAATATCTCCCTCTTCAATATCTTGCCAGATGCGTTCGTTCATGCGGTAAAGATTTAGAGCCCTCACAGCCTCCGCAAGCTGATACGGCGGTTCGATTGGGTCATGTTCTCCGCTAATTGGAATCTCCAGCTCATAATCACTCGGATAATCTTTCATTTGTCTAGACGGTATGTCGGAAAGAAATCTAACTGGTAGTCGAAACGATTCCTCCGAGTTCTGAACTTCAACCTGAAATTCAAGTAACAACGTTAATGGGGAGTCTGCTTCTATAGAACCCAGCCTCATATCCAGGCCATCAGGAACAAACTGCTGGGCATAAGGGGCAATCTTAAAGACTGACAGCAACTCAACACCAGATGGAAAATCATATAGTAAACGAAAACTCGAAGCGAAAACGACCCCAAGACCTCTTATTTTATCCTGTAAGTATCCCACTACCTGTGACGGCTTTTCAATATAGATCGACTGGCTTCCAGACATAGCAACCAATTTATCAAGAAATGCCTCATTCCAATCGTCCCCTATCCCGAAGGCGCTAATGTCAATACCTTGAATGGCCGCATCGCGGGCCAGCTGAAGACAATCCTTGGTGTCACCATAGGTATGACCATCGGTCAGCAAGATCATGTGATTGCTGAACGAATCTAGAGGCGATTTACGGATCTCGTCATACCCTGCCTCGAGTCCTTGGTAAATCTCTGTCCCACCGGAGGCTCTTATCCCATTGATTTGCGAAATAAGCGTAGCTTTACTCGTGAGTGGGCTCGACGGCCGAACGACTTCCGCCCGATCACTAAAGGCTACCACCGATATTTTGTCCTCTGGGCCGATTCTTTCGACAATCATCCCAGCGGCATGCTTAACATTTCCAAGCCTATCTCCCTTCATGGACGTGCTGCAGTCTACGATAAGCGACAGGTTTCGTGGGAGGTAGGGAACGGTAGTTTTCTTCGGCGGATCGACATTAACGAGCAGGTATAGCAGCTGCTCTCCATCGAAGGCTGCGATAGATTCCCTCGAACTCTGGATAGTTATGGCCAGCAAGTCGTCAGTCATATTCGTCTTTATGGCAATAGGTCTGGCTCGACCCCAATCTGTCTTATCTGATCAACGGATGAGGACAATGCCAGCCGTTCTCCAACGCAGATCGCTAGAAGCTGAATTCAACAAGAACAACGGATATATTGTCATGACCACCAGCCTGGAGGGCCAAATTAATCAGTTGATCGGTCATTGCATTAAGTGAGTCACCACTAGTCAAAACGTCTCGTATCTGAGGATCTTCAACTAGACCCCACAGGCCATCGCTGCACAATACGAGCATTCCTTTTCCTGGTAGCGAACGCGTGATAGCGTCAATCTCTAACACACCTCCCTGACCAACGGC
>JAUVOB010000030.1 GCA_030599405.1 Chloroflexota bacterium
TCTGACAACCTCTCACGGACCTCATTCATCTGCAAATCGACAATCGCCATCACATCTTCAAGGGTCAATTGCTCAAAGATGATGATTTCGTCGATGCGATTGAGGAATTCCGGTCTAAAGGTGTCTTTCAGAGCTCCTTCAATTCGCTTGTGTTCCGCCTCTTCGTCAGGGTCGCGCATTCCCGCGAAACCAAGGGCGCCTGAGCGCCGAACAAAAGATGTGCCTACATTGCTAGTCATTATCACGATCGTGTTGCGGAAACTAACCGTCCTTCCCTGACCATCGGTAAGCCGGCCGTCGTCGAGTAGCTGCAATAAAGCATTCCAGACATCGGAGTGAGCTTTTTCAATCTCATCAAACAAGACAACGCTGTAAGGGCGTCGTCGTATCTGCTCTGTAAGTTGGCCACCCTGTTCGTAGCCAATATAACCAGGAGGTGCGCCAAAAAGGCGGCTGACCGTGTGCTGCTCTCGGTACTCGCTCATATCTATCCGGATCAGAGCTTCTTCGTCGTCGAACATAAACTCGGCCAAGGCCTTGGCTAACTCCGTCTTGCCTACGCCGGAGCTACCGAGGAAGATGAAGGAGCCCATTGGCCGGCGAGGATCGCTGAGACCTGAGCGACTTCGGCGAATAGCGTCGGAGAGCGCAGCCACAGCCCGCTTCTGGCCGACTATGCGCTCATGTAACCTATCCTCCATATTCAGTAACCTTTCGGCCTCAGTTTCAAGAAGCTGGGTTACTGGAATGCCGGTCCAGGCGGCGACCACATCGGCAATATCGTCGTCGTCGACGACTTCGTCTAACATGTTCTCGGCCTGCCAGGCGCTCCGACTATCGTCGAATTCCTTCTCGAGGCGCAGACGGTCGGCTCGCTTTACTGCAGCTCTTTCGTAGTCGCGCACCGTATGGGCTTCCTCTTCTTCGAGCTTCAATTGATCCAGGCCTATCTTAAGCTCTTTCAATTCAGGTGGAAGCATATGGAGAGCGACCCTTAGCTTGGCGGCTGCTTCGTCGATCAGATCGATAGCCTTGTCCGGGAGCTGGCGGTCGTTGACGTAGCGGGCCGAAAGCCTGGCAGCGGCCACAAGGGCATCGTCCGAATAAGTTATCTGGTGATGGGATTCGTATCGGCCGCGCAATCCGCGTAACATTTCGATGGTTTCATCAACGGAAGGTTCTTCGACGAATATGGGCGCAAAACGGCGCTCTAGAGCGCTATCACGTTCAATGTACTGCCGGTACTCGTCCAGGGTGGTCGCCCCCACGCATTGGAGTTCACCACGGGACAGAGCCGGCTTCATCATGTTGCTGGCATCCATGGCCCCTTGGGCAGCGCCGGCGCCAACGACGGTATGCAACTCGTCGATGAACAGAATGATCTCACCCTGCGCGCGACTGATCTCCTCCATTGCCGCCTTTAGACGCTCCTCGAACTCGCCCCTGAATCGACTTCCGGCGATCATCGCACCGAGATCCATTGAAACGACACGTTTATTTAGCAAATTCTCGGGAACGTCGCTCTCGTTTATCTTCTGCGCCAAACCCTCTACGATGGCTGTCTTACCGACACCAGCTTCACCGATTAGAACCGGGTTGTTCTTGGTACGGCGACTCAAAACCTGGATGACGCGTAGTATCTCGCTGTCACGACCGATGACGGGATCTAGCTTCCCTTCCACGGCCAGTTGTGTCAGATCACGACTGTACTTGTCTAGTGTCCGGTACCGGCTCTCAGCCTGGCGGTCGGTCACTCGCTGACCACCCCGAAGATCCTTGATGCCCTCGACCACCCGGTCGCGCGAGACGCCGTGCTCCTGAAGTATTCTTGAGGAGGGTGTGTTTCTCTCGCTTAATATAGCCAGAAAAATATGCTCGGTCGAGATAAACTCATCCTTCAGGCGGTTGGCTTCTCCTTGCGCCAGCTCGAGGACAGTTCGTATCCGTGGGGTATAGAAAATCTGGCCTACTCCACCGCCATAGACGGCTACCTTAGGGCTTGCCCTCAACTCCTCATCGATGCGAGCTTGCATCGCTTCCATATCGACGTTGAGACGATCGAGAAGCTGTGGAACGGCGCCATCATTCTGTTCCAGCAAAGCGAGGAACAGGTGCTCGGTGTCCACTTGTGTGTGTCCAAAACGCTGCACTATTTCGTATGCTCGGGCAGCCGCATCCTGTGCGCGCTCTGTAAATCTATCAAATCGCATATCCTAGTCCTTCAGTATTCTAGTAACAGTTTATCGAATTATAGCTGGTTCAGATTGGATTCCTGTAAGAGAGAGATAAGACATTCAAGAAAGGTAGACGGATCCTTGGCGCTCTTGAACTTCAATCTCAAATTCGTCTCTCCTAGTATAGTAACCTTCTCTCGAGGCGCTCAGATTACTACACTGCCTTTGCCGATCAAACCACTAAGCCACTCTGATCAGAGCCAGCAATAGAATCCTTTCCAAGATTATACCGTATCAGACGGATAACGAGACAGGTGCTTATTCCTAGGCCGCAAGTTGGAGGAGATCAGATTGTTGCAAAAATTCGGTTTGGGTTAGGAAATCGTCAGTGTTCCTGATTTCCAGATTGCCTGGCTAACCGGCATTTGGAATCCTAGTAGTTTGCGAATTGAGTTGGCAAAATTCTCTGGATCTCCAGAGGTAAAGGAGGTCAGGGTTCCCCGGCTGTCGGATCGAATTAGCAGGTTTCGCTCTCCTAGAACACGACGGGTCTGCCGGGCGACAGCCGGAGCAGGATCGATCACGCTTACTCCCGGTCCCGCCAGCTGCTTAATCAAAGGCAGTACGAATGGATAATGTGTACATCCAAGAACCAAAGTATCCACGTTTTCCCCGCTCATCGGTATCAAGGCATCGTTTAGAATACGCTTCGTCTCCGGCGAATCTAATTCCCCGGCTTCAATCTGTTCAACTAGACCCAGGCACGGATCCTCGTATACCGTTACTTTTCTGGCGAAACGGGTCATCAAGCTTGCGTAGCGCTGGCTGTCGAAGGTGCCGACAGTGGCCAGAACTCCGACGCGGCCGTGTTGTGTCTCACCAGCGCCTGGTTTAATGGCCGGTTCCATCCCGACAAAGGCGACTTCCGCCATGGCACTTCTAAGATAGTTTAGAGCCGCGGCCGAGGCTGTATTGCAGGCCACGATGATGATCTTAGCACCATGCTTTATGAGAAAACGGCTGATCTCCAGGCTAAAACGCTGTACTTCGCCGTCCGGACGAGGTCCGTACGGTACATGAGCCTGGTCGGCAAAATAGAGTAGATTCTCGTGAGGCATTACGGCTTGGATCTGTCGTAAAACTGTCAGCCCCCCTACGCCTGAGTCAAATATCCCTATTGACCCGTCTACCTCGGCTGTGCCGTCTACCTCGGCTGTGCCGGCGGCATCGACGGTTGGATTGTTCGTCACTGAGCAGCGGCTTCTACTAAAGCCCGGAAGAGTGATAGCATTGCCGGATCGTCAGCAATCATATTCTCCGGGTGCCATTGGACTGCAACGGCAAACGGATGATTGGGGATTTCGGCGCCTTCAATCACATTGTCTGGTGCATGGGCCGTCACCATGAGCTCTGGAGCAACGTCACGAATAGCCTGGTGGTGAATACTATTGACCCGGCATTCCGTCCTCCCCAGAGCCTTGGCCAGAACAGAATCTTGACGAATGTTGACAGGATGGGAGAGATGATTTCTCGGCGTCCCGTTTGAGATATCATGCTCGATAGCGTCAGGAATCATGCTCCCGATATCTTCCCATAGCGTACCGCCTAGAGCTACGTTAAGAACCTGGATCCCACGGCAGATTGCCAATACCGGCTTGCGGTGTTGTACGGCTAACCGGCTCAGAATGAACTCGGTTCGATCTCTCTCAGGATCGATACCCCATAATGTCATGTGCGAATTACCATGATAGAGACTGGGCTCTACGTCGCCCCCACCCGGCAAGAGTATGCCATCAATCCTATCAAAAATCGCGAGAAGCTCCTCTTCGCCCAACCCCAAAGGAATCAGAACCGGCACACCCCCAGCAGCGGAAATAGCCTCCGTATAACTTGGCATCAACCCGTAAACTTCTATCGGCTGATTTTGAGGGATGGCTTTTTTGTATGTTGTGCAGCCAATTAGAGGACGTGCGGAGGAGTTCACGGTTTATTCCAACTTAGCCTGAAATGACAGCCATCACCTCGAGGTACACGAAGTCAGCTGTCACAATGCCGGTACGAGCCAGGCTATGAAAGTCGTTTCTCCCGGAGACGGGCTGATTTACCGGTACGACTACGCAGAAAATAGAGCTGGGCTCTGCGGACATGAGCATGGCGATGAACCTCAATCTTCTCGATCCGCGGCGAGCGCGCCAAAAAAGTTCTTTCAACGCCAATGCCGTTGGCGGCGATTCGCCTCACCGTGAAGTTGGCTTGGTTACCGCCTTTCCTTATACGTATAATGGTGCCACGAACCAACTGGACACGTTCACGCTTCCCTTCAATGATTCTCAGGTGTACTGCTACGCTGTCACCTGGTCTCAATTCCGGGACGTTCTCATTTACCGGTGCATCAAAGGATCTTAGCAATAAGTCGGACATGGGGTCGTCTCCACAAGGAATCTTCTTTCATAAATATAGCCCGCCGAGCGGGCCAGATAAGAACTATAGCATGTACGGCCGCTTCTGACAAGCAAAAAAAAGCGCCTAAGGAGCTCATTTTGTCGGTAACCAGGTAGGTGTAACTACCGGGCGGGCCTCGAGGTCAAGAAACTCGATACGGGTTGAGGTTTGCTCGCTTAATGTTCCAGTACCATAGGTAAGTAACGCCACTCCCCGGTCGATCCCTCTTTGAACGAGCAAATTTCTGGCGAACTGCTCCCATATTTTTGGCCGAGTCTCCGAGAAAAATGGGTAAACGCCGTAGGAAAACTGCAGTTGCTGACAGGTAGAACGGTTTGGGCTAGACGCGAAAATCCACACTGGTAACCGGAATCTCGTCAGTAGGCGAGCCGTATCGCCACTCAAAGTTGGGGTTACTACGGCAACGGGGGCCACAGCTTCAACGCTGAGAAAGATGCTGATTGATAGGAGTCGGTCTCGATCCGGGTCGCTTCTAGATCTTGCCCCCTCAAGCACCTTGGCCACATCTAGGGGCTGGATAATAGGTTCGGTTACTTGAGCAATTCTGGACATCACATCGACAGCTTCGACGGGATAATTGCCCATGGCTGTTTCGCCTGACAACATCACACAATCGGTGCCATCCAGGATGGCGTTGGCCACATCGGTCGCTTCAGCTCTGGTAGGCCGAGGATGGTTTATCATTGATTCCAACATCTGTGTCGCGGTGATGACAGGTTTTCCTTGAAGTCTGACTTTTTCAATAATGCGCTTCTGGACAATGGCGATCTCCTCGATTGGGATCTCGACACCCAAATCTCCCCGGGCTACCATGATTCCATCTGCTTTGGCCAGAATACCGTCCAGATTATCGACGGCCCGGGCTCGCTCGATCTTGGCGATGATGAAGGGAAAGTAGTCAAGCTCTCTCGCAGCCTCGCGAACAGCCGTGATATCGGATGAACGTTGGACGAAACTCTGACTGACCGCGTCGAGCCCCTGTTCTGCGGCAAATTCCAGAAACTTTCGGTCGTCGTAGGTGAAGGCGTCAATACCAAGGTCGACTCCAGGGAAATTTACGCCGTTATATGATCGGATTTCACCCCCAGCCATCACGCGACAAATAACCTGATTCTTCGTGACCTCTTCGACCTTGAGTTCGATGTAGCCATCGCGGACGCAGATGATGTCGCCGGGACTGACCGCATCAGGCAATCCGGCAAAGGACATGGATGCCCCGGATTTATCACCGATTACTTCCTCCGTGTAAAGAGAGAAGGGTTGGCTTTGTTCGAGCACAGCCGACTTATTTCTTATTCGGCCGATGCGGATCTTTGGTCCCGGTAGATCTCCCATGATGGTAACCGGACGTCCAGTAGAAGAAGCTGCAGCTCGGATATTTTCAATGACGCGTGCGTGACTTTCAAAATCACCGTGGGCGAAATTGAGCCGGGCAATATTCATGCCAGCTGCAATCAACTCTTCGAGGATCGGCTGCGATTCCGATACCGGTCCGATGGTACATACGATTTTCGTCTTCTTGGGCGGCAGCTTGCTTAGGTTCATATTTACCTTGTCTTTCGATGTGCTTCGATCTCTGGATTTCGAAAGTAATTGGGAGATTGGGTGGCGGCGATCAACCGTCGAAATCTTTGCTGACCAAATCTTGATACTCTGGATGTCGGCGAATATAGGCTCTGACGAAGGGGCAAAGGGGAACTACACCAAGTTCCGCAGATCTGGCGTACTCAAGAGCTATCTTGGCCATCTTGCTGGCAACACCTTGTCCTCCGAGGGCATCAGGTACGCCAGTATGTGTGAATACAATGTCGTTTCCTTCTCGATAGTAGTCGATGACAGCCAGATTCTCTCCCTCCTGGACTTCAAATCGGTTATCGGCGGAATTGTTAATTACCGTGATCTTTTCTATCTCTATCTGCATTTTCTTCTCGCACTCCTATCAGACAATGTGCATGGTGTTTGGAAATAGAACGGGCAAATCCCTCAAGTTGGGCACTGGGATCGAAGGCCATCAACTACTATGAGATTGTAGCAAAGACTCCTCGCAGGACATCCTTTGGTGGATCTTGACTTAGCGACTGTCAGTCTCGAGATTTCGTAATACGAAATCCTCACCAGATGAGGTCAAGCGTGTGCCAGTCGCCGGATCGTACAGGCCGATGCGCAGAGCGTATTCTTCGCCTTCCTGCACGGCAATTGGACCCAGCAGGTGTGAGTCGACTATATATTCACCAGGAAGCCATCCAGTCGTTGGGCGGGTCCACCCGGCCGGATCCGCATCAGATTGGGACAAAATCTCTCCCCTCGCATTTACGAGATGAATAAAGACCCGGTAGCTAATCGGCATCTCATCCACACCACGCCAGACAATCGTTACTGTGATTGGCTTCTCCTGGTCGATGTCGAAGGGCTCGATGGTTAGACCTACCAATTCTGCCAGATTATCGAAGTTGGCCTGCAGCGCAGAGTCGAAAGACGGTTCATCGAAGAGTCGTTCCAATTCACCAATGCGTAATTGTCCAAGTTCGACGCCTTCAAGCTGGAACGTGTAGCTCCCACTTTTCAGACCAGGATCAAGCCGTAATACGTGCTGTCCACGGAAAGATGTACTAGTAGACCAATCGTCCGGAGGGTAATCGACCCTGACTGGCGAGATCGACCAATTCTGGACAGATTCTCCAGTATCATCTATTAGGACCAGATTCAATACGTCCACAGGGGGTGGATTCTCCCGGTTCTTCTCCCAGAAAAGGGTTATCAACAGCGGCTCGCCCGGTGATGCATCTTCCCGATCCTGATTGTAGCCGATTAAGGTTAGCCCATCGATATCCTCGTCGATCGCGAATTGAGGGACCACACTTGCTGATGAGTCCGGCACTGTTACGTCGATTTCAGCGATAACGGCATTCGGCCCGATCGCGGCTCCATCTTGCCCGATCAAGGTTAAGGGTTGAAGAGTTTCACGATCAAATAAGGTAAGGACGATGTCGTAACGCCCTGGCGGAGCGCCGTCTAGTACCTCGATCTCGCGACTATCCCAGGTCCACTGGCCTGGCAGCCAAAACCGGGAACGAGCCGTGTCTTCGTAGGTACGGGGGCGATTGGTCTCCTTGTCGCTCCAGATCATACCTTCTGGACCAGCGAGCCATACGTTGGATTGATAATCGGCCTCAGGCGGTTCGAGCACCCGCCAGGCCAGGTCGATGTCAAAACTCTGTCCCGCCTCGACCCTGTCCTGGCTTAGGTTGTAACCTTCGAGAAGTAATTCTCCCGCGACGATATCAGGCTGGTAGGTCACAGGCAACTGCGTCTCTTGGCGAAGGAAGCTATAACCTGGATCAACAACCACTGCTTTGAAAATCAGCAGACCGATACCGGCCACAGCCAGCAAGGCGAGACTCAGCCATTTGAGCTGATAACGCGAGCGGTCGAGACCGGGATTATCATCAATCTCACTAAGCTCCGATCTATCCAGGTCGCTGCCATTCTCTTCCGGCGGCGTGCCAACCCCGTTTGTTGACTCGCCCCCGTTCTGATTTTTCGCTCCCTTTCTGAACAAGAATACGGAGACGATGACAATCGAGATGGCGGCCGCCACGGAAATACCGGTCATGACCGCTCGCGAAGATGTCATTTGCCAGGACACCTCAACCGTATGTTCGCCGGCAGGCACAGGAAACGTGATCAGACCTTCGGGATCGCTGGCCGAGATGGATACCCGTTCTCCGTCTATCGTCGCTTCCCATCCAGGGTAGGCAAAACTCAAATAGCGAGCCTGAAAGAGGGAGGGGCTTTCGATATCCATCTGGCCAGATAAGGACGTGTAGTCGACACGCTTTACCATAGCACCAGGCGGAAGGGATGTTGTATCAAATCGCTGGGGTGGACGACCGGCGAGGTAATCTTCCTCCAAGGACGATCCAACCGGTCGAATCTTTACACTCTTTGGGAAGTAACTGCCGGCCGGATCGACGCCAACCAGCCCGCTGTCATGTTCATAGGCGTGAACCGTATTGATGGTGGGTTGGGCATCCTCTGGACATGTGTGCGGATATAAATTAGGAATGGACAGGACTATGAGAAGTATAGCCGCGGCCATCGTTAAGAGCGGGGCAAGTGGCAGGTTCCTGTTGAAAACCCGGTAGTTGTTTGGAATGTAGGCGAATGGAACTCCTGCCAGGAAAGCGACCGGCAAGGCTGCCCGGCCGATAAAGCGCCACGGAAATTGCACAAATTCGATTAAGGGCAGACTTTCCCAGA
>JAUVOB010000240.1 GCA_030599405.1 Chloroflexota bacterium
CAAGAGTAGCAGTCGTCAATCTCTCGTAGACATCGGTTAGGTCTTCCAGGAGCTCTTCCATTCCGGGATTATGACCGACAACCATCACGCGGTCGTAATCACCGATAAGCTCGTTCAATACACTGATATACGACGATGTATCCGCATGGTAAAGAGAGCGAGTTACTTGTATCTCCCGACTGTAGCCGGAGTATTGGACAACTACTTCGGCTGTCCTCTCAGCGCGCACAGCCGACGAACAAATGATCAAATCCGGGATTAGTTCCTCCCTTCTCAGGAGGTAGCCCATTCTCGGTGCATCTCGTTTACCGCGTTTATTCAGCGGCCTGTCATGATCACTTAGGTGGGAATTCTTCCAACTCGATTTTGCGTGTCTCAGAATTAGCAGAGTTTTCACGATTCACCGCCGGATTGTTCTTCAACGAAGAAACATGCCGCCACAAACACAATCTTGATTCCCGCTGCATGTCTATGCGAAGCAGCCAGTCGGGACAATATTCGGCATTTATTGAATACGCGTTGGGGAATCAACTGTAGGTGATTCCCCGACATTCACATACTGATATGTTTATCCTACGTGATAGGTTCTTAATATGGATTAACGCAAGGGATCGATGTTGGAAAATGCGCCCATACCTGGATAAACGGCCGCATCGCCTAGCTCATCTTCAATGCGCAGGAGCTGGTTGTATTTAGCTACGCGATCTGTTCTGGCTGGTGCTCCAGTCTTTATCTGGCCCGCGTTCAAGGCCACAACAAGATCCGAAATAAACGTATCCTCGGTTTCACCGCTTCTATGCGATACGACGGCCGTCCAGCCGTGACGCTGAACGAGTTCAACCGCAGCGATAGCCTCGGTCAATGTTCCGATCTGATTCACCTTACAAAGTAGGCTATTTACAGCATTCTCTTCAAGCGCCCTTTCAATGCGTTCGATGCTTGTAACAAGGAGGTCATCGCCTACAATCTGCAGACGATCTCCAAGCTGATTGGTCATCAACGACCAGCTCTCCCAGTCATCTTCGTGCAAGCCATCTTCGATGGAAATTATCGGGAAATCGTTTACCCAGCCCGCATATAAATCCACCATATCAGGACCTGCTAAGACCTTGCCTTCAGTAGTTAGGTGGTAGGCTCCGTCCTCGTAGATCTCGCTTGCCGCAGCGTCCAAGGCCAGCATTATTTGGTCACCTGCTTGATATCCGGCGGCTTCAATCGCATCCATGATCAACTCAAAGGCTTCGCGATTGGCAGAGAGACGCGGTGCAAAACCCCCTTCATCGCCAACGGTTGTGTTGAATCCTTTCTTTGCCAGAACTTTCTTCAGTGTGTGGTAGATCTCGACGCCCCAGCGCAGGGCCTCAGAAAAACTGTCTGCACCGATTGGAACGATCATGAATTCCTGTAGATCTGTTGATCCGACTGCGTGCTTTCCTCCATTCATGATATTCATCATCGGAACCGGTAGAGTCCTGGCGGATACACCGCCGAGATATCTGTACAGGGGGGTTTCTAAACTGCTGCTTGCTGCTCTAGCCACCGCCATCGACACGCCAAGTATTGCGTTCGCTCCGAGACGGCTCTTATTGTGGGTTCCATCTAGGTCGAGCATCAGTTGGTCAATACCTACTTGATCTGTGGCATCCCAGCCTACTACAGCTTCGAATATTTCCTCGTTGATATTGGTAACAGCTTGAAGGACGCCTTTACCATTGTAGCGGTCCTTATCGCCGTCACGTTTTTCCCAGGCCTCGTGCACGCCTGTTGACGCACCAGACGGGACGATAGCTCGTCCGGCCGCTCCATCTAACAGTGTAACTTGAGCCTCGACCGTTGGATTACCCCTGGAGTCAAGTACTTCTCGCGCGTATATGGAATCAATGTATGTCATGCTATCTCCTTTAAGTGTTCTCCTCAATGAAACAGTTGGCTCTTTCCGATGTTCTTAAAACTATCTGATGCTGGTCAGCTCTCCTCTAGGCAAAGTAATAATCCTGGAGCTCTCTGACCTGCCCATGAACAATCAAATCATATTTCAGGAATAATATCAGAATGCGCATACGTTTGAAAACGAATAATATAGGCTCGTGTCCGATATTGTTGACCCGAATTCGTCGAAAAACAGTACTTCTTGGTTCTTGCCAAGACATCGCGGGGTGGTTATAACTTAACGTAATGATTAGCGGGCAGGAGTTGAGCATTTACACAAAACGCTATCCATTCTGGATACATCTGATAGATCAGCTTGTTGATGTCCTGGATGCGCATGGGGTTTGTGCAGCGGTGGCAAAGTCCCTCTCAGACTTTGTCGCTGCAAAGGTGATAGTTTCGCTAAGGGATCCCTCGCTGGAACACGTCGATGTTTGGATCAGTCAACCAGCAGAAGACACATTCCAAACCCGGTGGCTTCAGAGCAACCCGTTGCTAGCATACCTTAGAGAAGAAGGTGTGCCTATTGTACTTACTAATTCGGACTCTAAGTTAGCACACCTTGAGTCAAGCGAGCTTTGGCTAGACGCGTCCGCAAGAATACTCGCTGCTCCTATCCCTTTCCCAACCAAACGAGACAGAAGTCGCGCATCTGGAGCCATATTCATCCTTGAACCACCGGAAGGTACAGAACTTGAATTGGAGCATCTTGGATTCATCGCATCTCAGGTAACAGTCTACCTTGATCGGGCTTTGTTAAGGCAGAAGACTGATCGCCAGGCCGTTGAGTTTGGTCTCGTCTCTGATATCAGCAATTCAATAACGGCTTCCCTTGACCAAGACGATATCGCTGTCTCAGTCGCCGATGCGGCTCAGCGCGCTCTCGGCACAGAGCGCATATCAATTGGTCTCACAGATTCATCTGGCGAGCGATTAGTGTTCATCCGGTCGATCATGGATCCACGCTTCAAAACTCTTCCGGAAGTTAGCCTAAGGTTAGGAGAAGGAATCGCCGGCTGGGTGGCAAAAAATGGCGAGCCAGCGATCGTCAACGACGCATACGGCGACGATCGCTTCTATGCTGCATTCGACAATCTGACAGGCTTCGAGACAAGGTCGGTCATGTGCGTACCACTGCGCATAGAGGACGACGTAATTGGCGTTTTGGAAGCCGTGAATAAGTACCAAGGCGCCTTCGACAATGGTGACCTCAGACTCTTGCAAGCCATTACTGGGCCGCTAGCAATCGCCATCCAGAATGCCCGGTTGCACGACACCGCTATCACCGAGAAGCGCCGTGTCGAGACGATTTTCGCCAGTATGTCTGAAGGAATGCTTACAGCGAATCGAGAAGGAAGGATTACCGCCGCAAATGAGGCACTTCATACTCTACTCGAATACAAAGATGAGGAGTTGGCTGGTAGAGATCTGACTGAGGTCATTAAAACGCAACAGCCCGGATTTATCGAGTTTATCGATGTCGTATCCGAGGATGAAAACCAATTCCAGCAATTAATTTGCGATGTAGAAAAACGGGGCGGTGGTTTCGTGCCGGTGATAGTCAGTGGGGCCAGCATCAAGCATGAGAGCGGTTATTTTAACGAATTGGTATTTGTATTTAGCGATTTAACCCAAATTCGAGAAATCGAGCGAATGCGTGATGATTTCTTCAACAATATCGTCCACGAGCTGCATACACCTTTGGCCACAATCTTGATGTATGCTCGCCTTCTACGAAAAGGAAAGGCAGAAGGTCATGAGCAAAAGGCGAACCGGTTCCTCGAGATTATTGAACAGGAAAGCAACCGTCTCCAAATTATGGTGCGCCAGATGCTCCATCTCGCCAAGCTGCAGGCGACGGAATTGAACATAGTGGAGGATTCTTCTCATCTAAATTCAG
>JAUVOB010000347.1 GCA_030599405.1 Chloroflexota bacterium
CCGCACCAATATCCGGAGAAGGTTGTACCCCTCTTTGCCACAAATGCTATCGACAACGAGCCTCTTCCTCTGTACGGAGACGGCCGGCAAAGGCGAGATTATCAGTACGTAGGCGACCATTGCAGGGCACTGGATGTCGTTCTCCATTCAGGAGAAATAGGAGAGATCTATAACGTCGGCACCGGGCACGAGATGGAGAACCTGACAATGGTGGAGATTCTTCTGGATGAACTGGATCGGCCCGGAACGCTTCTTCGCCACGTTGCCGATCGACCCGGACACGATCGACGTTATAGCCTCAACGTTGGCAAGGTCCAGGAGCTAGGTTGGAAACCGGATTACTCATTACAGGATGCTATCAGGTTGACTGCCAATTGGTACCGGAACAACGAGTGGTGGTGGCGGAAGATCAAAGAAGGTGATTACAGGGATTATTACGAAGCTCAATATGGCGATCGCCTGAGGGAGTCAGACCAATGATGGGCGGCGCGATCAGTCGATGAAGCAAGCAATACCCGAGGCGATTTTTCTGTTTCTTATTGCGGTTGCGTTTTGCCTATCGAGCTGCAGGCCTGAAGATTCGAGTGTTGCCACGGTAGAATCTCAGGCTTCGACCCAGGAGACACCCGCCGGTTCGCCATCAAAACCCCTTGTGATGGAGGAATCCCAACCAGTTACTGGGGAGATACAGGAATTACCACCAGCAACAGTCGTCGAGGAGGTGACTACTGAAGCGCCATCGGATGTCACGCCAACCAATGACGAGTCACTCGAACCAACGGTGCAAGATCTACAGCCAGCAACGACCCGAATCGCACCAACCGCTGCTCCGACGGAGACCTCATTACCTCCAGGCGCACCGGCGACGTCTATCTCATTAAACCTAGTGTCCGAGGGTTTTGAGCAACCAACCTACCTAACCCACGCAAATGACCACAGGCTTTTTGTCACCGAGCAGGCGGGACGGATCTGGACGATAATGGATGGCCAAAAATCGGCCGAACCATTCCTCGATATCAGGCAGCGCGTTGGCTCAGATTCTCTTGAGCAGGGATTGTTGAGCGTCGCATTTCACCCAAACTACTCGACCAACGGATACTTTTATGTCAACTATACCGATAGAGCTGGGGATACGGTTGTCGCCAGGTATGAGGTCTCTCAGATGGATCCGAACAGGGCCGACGAAGGGAGCGAACTGGTCATTTTGACGGTCAACCAACCCTATGCGAATCATAATGGTGGTCAGATTCAGTTCGGACCCGATGGCTATCTGTATATCGGTATGGGAGATGGAGGTAGCGCCGGTGATCCGGGCAATAATGGACAAAATCCGGCTACTTTGCTGGGATCGTTATTGCGTATTGATATCGATGGATCTGAGCCATACTCTATCCCGGTCAATAATCCGTTCACAGCCGACAATACCGCTAGAGATGAAACTTGGGTAACCGGTCTACGGAATCCCTGGCGGTTTAGTTTCGATCGGCTCATAGGTGATATGTATATCGCCGATGTTGGCCAAAACCAGTGGGAGGAGATCAACCACCAATCCTCCGCTGGACCTGGTGGGGCAAATTACGGCTGGAGGGAGCTCGAGGGAACTCATTGTTACGCCAGTGAATCGTGCGACCCGTCAGGATACGTATTACCGGTCGCCGAATACAATCATATTGAAGGGGGGTGCTCAATAACTGGCGGTTATGTATATCGGGGCACGACTTTTCCATCGCTGTGGGCCAATTACTTCTTTGGTGATTACTGTTCTGGTCTTATCTGGAGCCTCTTCCGATCGCCTGATGGAAGCTGGCAGAGAACACAGGTGGCTCAGCTAAGGGCGAACATCGCTAGCTTCGGTGAGGATGCCGCTGGCGAACTCTATGTCCTGGATCATTTCAACGGAGCTGTTTACCACATCCAGCCCTGAAAATCGATGTGTCTTAGGCGAAGAGATTGGCTCCGACAACCATCGCGATCGAACCTCTAATTAGTTGGATGTCAATCGGTACTACCCCAATTTACCGATACAACGAGAGGGATCTTCTCAATTGAAGTCTGTCATTGGACCAAGCAATCGAAAGGCTGATCAAGACCGTACCACAAGAAAGTTCAACAGCATGAATCTCTACTTAACATAAAGCATAACAATGGGGTGGCATATGGGATCCCATTACGCCTTCCCACTTTCGATGAAAGTAATGGGGCAACAGTGACCTACGCAAGAACGGATAGGATACTGTAGATAATGTGATGCTGTCTTTCTAGAAATCTGATCGAGAATGGTACGATGCCCCGTCGTCTATTTTGCAGGTAAAAATGGAGGGCACACGGCCGAAATGCTTGCAGAATGCATCGCTCACGGCGTGGGTAACATCGTCTCTAGCCTCTTGATCGACGAAGGCAACAACGCAGCCGCCAAATCCGGCGCCGGTCAGCCGGGCGCCATAACAACCTGGTGCATCCCAGGCTGCCGCCGCCATAACATCCAGCTCCTCGATGCTTACTTCGTAGAGATCCCGGGAGCTGATGTGCGAGCGGATTATGGCGTCTCCAAAGTACTCCAGTTTCCCGGCTTCCAGAGCCTGAACACCTTCAAGGACCCTGGCACATTCTTCAATCACGTGTTGGGACCTCATTCTAAGCAGCCTCGGTAGCTTCGTAGACAGGTGGCGAAACTGCTCTATAGTGACGTCTCTGAGCGCGATTATATCCGGTAAATCCTGCCGAAGGATGGTCACGGCTTCCTGGCACTGTTCTCGCCTCAAATTGTATTCTGAGCTCGCCAATTCTCTACGCACACCTGAATCTGCAACAATGTCGCTACTATCAGCTGGCAATGGGACGAGCCTGTGTTCGATGGACCGGCAGTCGAGTAGAATGAGATTGTCAGCTTTTCCATGCACGCTGGC
>JAUVOB010000217.1 GCA_030599405.1 Chloroflexota bacterium
GCCTGAATGGCACGCGCCAACAATTGTCTTCTGCGACGCAATATACTTTACGCATACTCCAGGTAAAGGTTGCAGTGTTCGAAAAGCACTATTTTTGCGTGCTATCCAGCTGATCTCTGCTATCCTAACGATATCTTAAACCAGTGAAATAACGCCTCTCGATGATAGCATGGCAACCAACACCTATTATGTATGCTATCTCCTATTCTATCACGGATATTCAAGAGTTTGGGAATAAACTTAGTCGAGGCCTTGTGTTTGGTAATCAAGGGATGCAGGCGGTCCAAATGAATAGTTACAACGGGGATGACTACTTTGCGTAATGGTTTGCAGATAAAATGGTGTTTGATAAGGAAAAACCTACAGTTGTCACGGATAGAATTTACTTTCAAGCATAGTACACTGAATTTAATGAAGTAGCGGAGCAGTTGATGAGAATTATTTTGTATCTTGGCAAAGGTGGTGTCGGCAAGACGACAGTAGCTGCCGCTACAGCTCTTCGTAGCGCTGAATTGGGTTATAAAACCTTAGTGGCCAGCACTGATATTGCCCACAGCCTCGCGGATTCATTCGATGTTGCCCTGGGAGATATGCCTGTTCAACTTTCTGAAAATCTGTGGGCGCAGGAAATCAGCGTCGTGGCCGATATATTTACCTATTGGGATACGATCCAGAATTTTGTATCTGGTCTCATGAGGGGTGGTGGGGGTGTGAGTCGAATTGTTGCCGACGAGCTATCAGCTATACCAGGAATGGATGAAATCGTCAGTCTTATGCATATCAATAAGCAAGCAACGGAACAGAATTTCGACCGTGTCATTATCGATGCAGCTCCGACTGGTGAAACGATTCGGCTCTTAACAATTCCAGACACGTTTCGTTGGTATGCCGGTCATCTGGCTCGATATGAACGAGGCGTCATGAAGATGCTTGCCCCGCTTGCCGGAAGATTCTTGAAAGCGCCTACGGAAGTAATGGATGCCCTTTTTATGCTGGATAAGGCAACGGCCGAATTGCGGGAAACACTAAGTGATCCCGAAATCACTAGCTATCGCGTCGTAGTTATTCCAGAGAAGATGGTGGTTCGAGAGGCTGAGAGAGCAATCGGCTATCTGGGTCTGTTCAATTACCCTGTAGACAGCGTGATCATCAATCGCGTTTTACCCGAGATGGCGGATATTGGCGAATTTTTCCATAAAAGACGTGAGGTCCAAGCGAAGTACCTCAAGTTAATTCGCGACAACTTTCGCCCATTACCATTATGGGAAGTACCTTATTACTCCGATGAGGTCGTTGGTATGTCCGCCCTTTCTGCACTTGCCCGCGATTGTTTCGGAGAAAAAGACCCCTGTCAAATCTACTACCGTGGCCTTCTTCAAGAGATCATCGAGGTGGACGACGGCTACCTCCTTCGATTACCCTTGCCGTTCGTAAAGAGTAGCGAAGTCCGGCTGAGAAAACGTGGCGATGAGATGTTCATCACTATCGGCAATTTCAAGCGAGAGATGATTCTACCAACGGTCCTGGCCAGAATGCGGGCCACCGGTGGTCGTCTTACAGATGGGGTTCTTGATGTGCGGTTTGTTCCACAGGAGCAATTTGAAACAGAAGAGTTTGCTGAAAGCTCAGCCTGACTTATCGTTATTCTTTTTGAAACTTTAGTCGAGATGCAACGTATAGGGGCACAGACTCTAAAAAGCGAGGTGCCCCATGTCTGAAGAAACTGTGTTGAAAGCGGAAATTAACCAGAAAAGGGATAAGCCGCTCATACCGGTGCTACTGATCATTGCTGGTCTGTTGTTGCTGGTAATCAATGTATTCCATATCCATTTGATGGGCCTGTTGTGGCCAGGATTTATTGTAGGCACCGGCCTATTAATGATGTGGCCGGTCCACAAATCTACGCAGGAGCAGCGAAGTCGCCTGTCATTTCTAGCTATTCCTGGCGCGATGACAATCGCAATGGGAGCTCTCTTGTTCTTGATGAATCTGTTTGGGCATTACGAAAGTATGGCTTACGCTTGGACGTTAATTCTCGCGGCCGGCGCGGCAGGTTATCTTTACCAGAGACGTTTTGATGAACAGGACGCTACATCTGAGAAAGCTCGTGGCTTTATCAGGATAATGGTTCTGTCGTTTATGGCGATGGCCGCCGTATTTGAACTATTGATCTTCCAATCTCTTGGTGGCTGGTGGCCATTATTAGTGATTGGTCTTGGTCTTTATCTATGGGTTAGAGAAAGCAGGAGTGAAGTGAATGACTGAGGAAGAAATCTACGTTGAAGAAGATGTAATCGAAGAGGAAGGCGACGAGAAGGAGTGGGTCGAGGAAATGAAGGTTTCTGGCGACGAGCTGCTCGAGACAGTCAAAGGGCTAATTCGCGAGGCAGGCGTCCGGAGGATAGTGATCCAAAACAGCCAGGAACGAGTCTTGCTCGAAATCCCACTCGTTCTTGGTCTAGCGGGTATCGCCTTATTACCGGTTTATTCCGCTATCGCCCTTTTCGCGGCTCTGGTAGCCGATTGTAAGATTTTGGTTGAACGAGTAGGCGAAGAGTCAGAAGAACCAGAAGAACCAGAAGAAGATTAATAGCTAGTAATTCAACGAAATTACAGCTTGAATCGACGAGCTGCCAACCACGTATTTCGAGGTTGGTAGCTCGTTTTGCGTTTGGCCAGAATCATGCGGTAGCAACCGGCATTCTGACTCCGAAGCATTAGTAAATTGCAGATGACCTGCTTTCAAGCGCTATCTGCCTAGCTAATCTTTCTTGGCTTGACGTCTGCAGCGGATATAGGGCTCCGTAACCCTCAATGGTGAAAGAGGCAGAGACCAGACCCAGCCTGGCGGCATACTGCATTCCCTTTCTCATCGCCAGACCGACCATAAAGCCACCGCAGAACGAATCTCCTGCACCGGTCACATCGATAACCCGTTCGTCGTCTTTCCCGTGATATGCATCCAATTGAACCAAATCGCGCCATCCGGCCTTATAGAGTAACACACCACGAGAGCCGCGTTTGATCACGATTTTCTTCGCTCCCCAATCTCGCAACGTTTTCGCCGCGACAAGTAGGTCGACCTCCGTACCGAACAGAGAGGCAATTTCCTGAACGCTGGGTAGGAACACATCGATAAGCGGCAAGATCTGGCGCAAGTACCTGGCAAGTTGAGGCTGCATATACCGCTCACCGGGATCGACAGTAATCTGACCAATTCCAATTTCGCGTAGGAAGGGAACAACCTCCAGGTGTGTCCGCAAGGGAAGGGGCGCTAAGTGAACGGCTATCACTCCCTGATAGTGCTTGGGCCAGTCCTGTTTTCTAAGAGCCAAAGGTTCGAGAACTTCTGGATCGTCCTGCGCTGGCGTCGAATCGTGATAACCGATCAGCGCATCAGGCATCGACTGCCCAATCCGGGCATAGTGTTTTTCGGGTTGGGTATCATCTCTTGTGCCATCAGCCTGATATGCGTAAAAGGTTCTGTGATCATGATCGCCATTCACAAGCTTCAGTCCGCTGCCGCTTATCGCAAAATCCTCCAACTTCGCTATCCATTTTCTGGGGTAGTTATTCCCAATCCTTCCCCAGACCGAGACAGAATCAGACCAGATGGCAGCTCCGGCAGCGGCATAGATAGCATTCCCACCGATTTTGTGATTGTGCGCCTTGCCGTCCCGGGTGATCAGATAATCGACTCGTATTCCCCCGCCAGTTATAAAATCCGAATCTTGCGGCGGCACGATCTACTCCAGGTGCTTCGTAATCCGGTGACTTGTGCGGATTCTTGATATGCCGCCACCGCCTTCCCGACTGCGGCCGCCGGCGAAATCTCGGAAGTATGGTTCTCCGATAAGGCTTGCCCTTTCAGAGGCAAACAGCATGCAGGGGATACCAGTTACTAGGGGTGTAATGCTTTCTCGAATCGATGCCACCTGGAAGATGCAGTCGTGATCAACTATTTGGTTCGCAAGTGGACTGCCCGACGGGGCTACGATAGCTACCTGCCGGCCGATGGTCCGGGCGGCTTCAGCGACCTCCATCGCCCGATCCTGGTCGCTAATCCCACCGCTGATGATGATGGTTGGGGTCTTCGCTTTCCGCGCAAAGTACTGAAGGTGTGCCCATTCCTCCAGATCCTGGCCTAGAGCCTGATCGCCGCTGGCCTCGAGCAGCTTAGCCGCGCCAAAC
>JAUVOB010000014.1 GCA_030599405.1 Chloroflexota bacterium
TGCTGTCCATGATCACGCATCCACTGTCTCATGGCCACTACCTGTTCGGCGAATACGCTAATATCATCATGCTCGGCATAACAGTAAACTTCGTCAAGGTGACAAAGATCCTTTGGCTCAAGTGGACCCTTACCATCCGGATCGTAGCTCTCCATTCTTCCCAGAGCGGGATCCGTTCCCAGGGCTACGTTGGCTATTGCGTTAGGCTGACCATTCGGGCTAATCTCAGATAATATATATAGATGCATATTCCATACGTCAACAGGCATAGTGGTGCCGAACAAATCCAGATAGGCGTTCCACATTATGTCAAGATATTGTAATCTACCTGGAGTCACTTGGACCAGAGCAGAATTGGCCACCTGTGCCTGGGGATCACGGTTTTTGATAAACTGGTAGACATCGTGGTAAGCGCGGGCATAAATATCGGGATAAGTATCCCCCTGGTCGACACTGATATAACCCGGATCAGGTCCTCTATCCACCTCGTTGCCCACAATCCATAGTGCGCCGGGCCGGGAATCGATAACAATTCCCAGACCGTTGTCGGTGAGTGGCGGTGTGGTCGAATAAGACGGGAGATATTCCCCTTCTTCGGTCTTATCCTGCTTGACGGTGATGACAGGTGTGAATTCGGCATTGTTAGGGGCGGAAACCGCAGAGGTATTGAAATTCAGGTACCAGCCCGCGCTAAAATCATCAACCCAGTCGACCTGATGAGTGCCTAGCGCCGCAACACCATAACGGCAGCTAGAAGTACCGCTCGTAAGAGCAGCCGTCGACTCAAATGGTGCTTCCTTTATTCCATCCCCTCCTTGCACGCTACCGTAAATGAGAGCGACAAGAGCAATTTCAAGAGTCAAAATAATAAAGACTAACCGTCCGTACGAAGATAATAACCAATGCATTGTGACTTCCGTTCAGATAATAACAATCAAACGATCTTAGCAACTAAAGATTGAATCTGGTTATTCTACCAGAAAGGGAATGGCATCCAAGCAGGCCCATGCCGCTTTAATCAATGGCCTTTCGTTGGCGGAGGGGCGGGATGCTGTCCAAGCCAAACATGCGGCTACTGAGTTGCGGGATCTAGCCTAACAGTGGAAATGCCCCGGCCGACGTCGGCCGGGGCAAGTCCCTCCCGGGGAAACCTGCGAGGAATTCAAGCCACAGCAGGACGAACCCGCACAGGTCATTTATGGACGGCTACCCCTTTAATGCCGTCCACCTCTAATCGATTATTAAGACGGCATATTGCCACTAAAGCCAATTCAACCTTAGTTCCACCCTGTCTAGCGGGTAGATAGTACCGCTTGCCACGCGCTATTGCAACCCAATTGTTTCCACGCATTATTTTACCCGGCTCGCAAGGAGGTACCCCGGCACTAGTGATTCGAACGTTTTCCTAGGCAAAGACCAGTGAGACCGGGCTATTTGATCGTGAAGGTCCAGTTGCTTACTCTAGATGCGGGAGCTATCCATAGATCGAACTATGCCTAATGAATATCCTCGGACTCCTTCACGTGTGTCAACAAGTTCCGCCTGGGACAATGACAAGTTCGCCTTGTACTCAGGGATTCAAATCGCAATCCTTGATCGCCCCTATGAATACAGAATAAGACCACTGACGGCTCAACCGGGAACACTTTTGGAATAGGGGTTACCCTAATCAGTGCGCGGTCGGAAACGCTCCGGCACGACTCTGCTATTCGTGCATGTCATGTATAACGCTGGCGTAAGAAATCCGCTATACTTCCGGTCGCACATCGTCACAACTAAGCGTATCCGAGGTTAGTTTAAAACCGTTTGGCGCTGCTAACTCTAGTGCAATACGCCTGCTCGGTCTGGTCTTACCGTGGAGAGATGTGTTCAGGTAACAAATCAAACTTGGAGAGTAATCTAGAATCCTCAAAGCCATGGACAAGAAATCGCGCAAAACGCTGGGATTCGACAAGGTCCTTGACCGCCTGTCCAGCTATACGAGTTTTAGCGCCGGTGAGAATCTGGCCTTGCATTTGGAGCCAACTCATGATGAGGACGAGGCTCGCCAGTGGCAGGCCGAAACGCAAGAAGCGTACATCCTACTTGACAAGCGGCCAGACGTTCGCATCGGTGGCGCTCGGGACGTGCGACGGGCAGCCGACAACGCTCAGCGAGGATTTATCTTACCTCCTGAGGATTTGCTTGAAATCAGGGCGACTATCTCAGCTGGTCGCGAGCTCCGTCGAAAGTTGGTGAAAGCCCAGGATGAGTATCCGAACCTGGCCCTTATCGGCGAGCTAATAGAGGAATGTCCCGGCCTGGTTTCCTCCATCAATGGAACCTTGGATGAAAGGGGCGACGTACTCGATACTGCCAGCGCAAAACTAGCGGATATTCGTCGAAATTTACGAGTCATCCACGATCGAATCCAGGATAAATTGAGGTCATTGCTTAATAGCAGCAGAAGCCAATACCTTCAGGAGCCAACTATCACAACACGAGGCGGTAGATATGTCGTACCTCTCATGGCGAATCACAAAGGACGGATCAAAGGCATCGTCCATGATCAGAGTAATAGTGGCGCCACTCTATGGATTGAGCCGATCAATACGGTTGACCTGAACAACGAATACCGAGGCCTCGGGATCGCGGAAGAGGAAGAAATCCAGCGAATATTGGCCGAGCTTTCGGCCCTGGTCGCCCAACATGGCGACTCTGTCAAACGGGTTGTTGAGCGGATGGCCGAGTTGGATCTTGTCTTCGCCAAGGCGGAGTACGCGCAGAAGACAAACGCCGTAATGCCGGATTTTGTTTCCTGGCGCGAGCTGGAGAACGTTCGACATCCGCCCGCTGGAGGCGACGAGGATAGTCTCTCGGAAGAGGATAATCTCTCAGAAAAGGAGAGTAATCCCCATCCTGGTTCAACCGTCTGGATTCGCGGCGCCAGGCACCCGCTGCTTGATTCTGAGACAGTCGTGCCCACCGACCTTCTGGTACCCGATGATGTCTTCCTAATACTAATTACTGGTCCAAATACCGGTGGAAAGACAGTCAGTCTAAAGACAACGGGACTAATGATACTCATGGCTCAATCCGGTCTCCATCTTCCAGCCATAGAGGCCAGGTTGACGGTCTTTGATGATGTTTTTGCCGACATTGGTGATGAACAGTCAATCGAGCAAAACCTTTCGACGTTTTCGGGACACCTTACCAACATCGTCAGGATCCTTGCTCGAGCAGATGACCGCTCACTAGTTGTGCTTGACGAGTTGGGCTCTGGTACAGATCCGGCAGAAGGCGCTGCATTAGCCCAATCTATAGTGGGTTACCTCAGAGACCTCGGCGCCACCACCTTTGTCGCCACCCACTTTCCGGAGTTAAAGGTATATGCGAGTAATGTCTCCGGCGCGGTGAACGCCTCTCTACTTTTTGATGTAGAGACCTTAATGCCTACCTACGAAATGAGTATCGGAATGCCAGGCCGCTCAAATGCTTTTGCCATCGCCCGTCGACTAGGGTTAGAAGAAACGATTCTCGACGACGCGATTACGATTATCGGCACGAGTAGTAACCGGGCTGAAAGTTTACTCGATTCATTGTACGAACTTCGAGAGAAGATCACTTCCGACGAAGCGCTCACGAGACTAGCCCTAAAGCAGGCGCAAGAGGACCACGACCTGCTTGAAGGGCGATTAGAGGGTATTCAAGCCGAACGCAAGCAGATTCTTGAGGAAGCGCATTACCAGGCAGAACTCGAGTTGGATGCGGTGCGCAAGGAAATCCGGAAGGTAAGGAAACAGCTTCGTGACGCGGAGTCTTTGAATAAACTCAAAAAGATCCAGAAGCAAACAGAGGTAATCGAAAAAATAGAATTGCGCGATTTGAAGCTGGAAATTGGCCAGATCGACGAGTTAGCGGTGCCTAAGAAAAAGAAGCGGCGCCAGGTTGGCTATAAAGTCGGTGACCGTGTGAAGGTGACGACGCTTGGCGCAAAGGGGCATATTACTAGTCTGGATAAGAGGGAAGCCGAAGTCGTCGTTGGAAGGTTACATATGCGGTTACGCTTGGAGGAGCTCGAGTTTCTTGAGCGGCCCGAGGACCAGCCGGAGGACGAGCAGGAAGACGCGCCTTCTGAATCAGCATCGACGGCCGGGTCGACACCGAGAACAGCCTCCCCGGGCATAGAGCTAGACTTACGGGGGCTTCGTGTCGAGGAAGGATTGAACGCCTTGGATAAGTATCTTGACGCGGCATTGCTAGCGAATCTACCGTGGGTGCGTATTATCCATGGAAAAGGAACCGGGCGAATGCGGGATGCTGTGCGCAAGGCGTTGACTAGCAACACCTACATAACTTCCTGGCAAGAAGGCCTCGACGGAGAAGGCGGCGCCGGCGTAACCGTGGCAAAATTGGATATAGAGTGACAACTTATGCGAATAGAAGCTATCATTTTTGATCTTGGTGGAACACTGCTGGAGTATTCGGGCGGTTATGAGAGCTGGCCTGAATTAGAAGCGCCGGGTTTTGAGGCCGCCCACGAATATCTCGGCAACGCAGGAATCTCGCTCCCAGATTTGGACGAATTTCAAAAGGCCGGTTTTGATCTATTACCCAGACGATGGCAGATGGCCACATCTGGCGAGAAAAACCTCACAGTTCCCAGCCTGCTCCGCGAACTGATGACCTCGTACGATATGAAACTGCCGGCAGATGAACTTGTAGAGGAAGCTGCCACCAGATACCAAGCAGCCGTCTGTGCCGGTGTCACGCCCATGCCGGACAGTTTTCAGACTGTTAGATCATTGAAAAAGAGGGGCTATAAACTAGGCTTGGTTTCGAACACGATGTTTAGCGGCGCTATGCACATCGCTGACATGCGCAAGTATGATTTGGACTCCTTTTTCGAGGCAATGGTTTTCTCGGCTGACGTGAATAAATGGAAACCTGATCCGGCTCCGTTCCGACATGTCCTGGAGATACTGGGAGTAACCCCCTCGCTTGCCGTGTTCGTGGGAGATGACCCTGGTGCGGATATAGTCGGTGGGCAACAGGCAGGGTTGTACACGATTCATTATCCCTCGAGCCAGCGGTTTTCATCCCCAGACGGATTCGAACCTGATGCAACCATTAGCGGCCTGAAAGATCTGCCTAGCCTGGTGAACCGGTTGAATGGCTCTTCCGGGCATGATACACTTGCCACCCCATGACCGACGACATCTCTAAGCAGCAGGCAATGATTCTGATCGAGCGCGCTCAAAGATATCAGATGAAGGGCGAATACGCGGATGCCATTCTCCTGTACCGTCGTTCTCTCGCCTTGCAGTCCACTGCAGAAGCGTTTACTTTCCTCGGATGGACTTACGGTATGATGAATCGCTACAAGGAAGCGATAGATTCCTGCAAATTAGCCATCGAGGTAGACGACACGTTCGGTAATCCTTACAACGATATCGGCGCATACCTGATTGAGCTAAATCAATGGGAGGAGGCGATACCATGGCTCGAGAAGGCCATCGCGGCGCCTAGGTATGAGGCCAAGCAATTCCCTTATATGAACCTGGGGCGAGTCTACGAGCACCTGGGCCGCTTTGGAACGGCGTTAAACTACTTCGAACGCGCACTGGAAATTGATCCTCACGATCTGGCTTCCGTATGGGCGATGTACCGGCTCGTCGGGCGACTCAACTAAGGATACTGTAAATCATGAGCTAGATGCTCGGAGTTGGTTTTGAGACCTTCACTTCGCTCATTATCGACCCTATCTCAACTCCTTACAGATAGATAAGCCTACCTTTCCCTTGACTATTTATCGCGTGCCTTGTATCCACGATAAGCCGAGAGCCATCCGCGATCTGTGACCAATTGTAATTATCATGGTGGGTGAGAATCAGGACGCAATCCGCACTCGCCAATGCTCCATCCGTTAGGGTGATCGATCGCAAGTTAAAGCCTTCATGATCGAGGGACGACACAAAGGGATCGTGATAACTAACCGCAGCACCTTTCTCACGCAGTAAGTGGATGACGTCCACTGCCGGGCTCTCTCGAACGTCGTTGACATTAGGTTTGTAAGCCACACCCAGAATTAGGATCTGGCTTCCCTTCAGAGCCTTTCGTTCGTCGTTCAATGCATCGGCAACCTTAGAGACCACAAAATAAGGCATCTGGCCATCGACCTCGGCCGCCAACTCGATAAAGCGGGCCTTATAGTTAAGCGTGCGCAATTTCCAACTTAGATACAAGGGATCCACCGGGATGCAATGCCCGCCCATTCCTGGCCCTGGATAAAAGGGCATGAAGCCATACGGCTTGGTCGCCGCGGCACTTACTACCTCCCATACATCCAATCCAAGCTTGTCGCACATGAGCGCTACTTCGTTAACGAGGCTGATATTGACGGCTCGAAACGTGTTTTCTAGCAGTTTCACCATCTCGGCCGTTTCCGTACTCGAAACAGGTATCACGTTTTCCACGATCGTGCAGTATAGGGCTGCAGCAACCTCAAGACATTCTGGCGTCACGCCACCAATAACCTTTGGCGTTGTGTATATCGTGTAATCCTTTCTGCCAGGATCAATGCGTTCTGGCGAAAAAGCCAAGAACACATCGCTACCGATTACGTCGCCGTTATCAATAAGTCGAGGCAGGATAATCTCACTAGTCGATCCAGGATAGGTGGTACTTTCCAGAATGATGAGCTTTCCGCTTCCCCCTATCCTGGCGATCTCGTCGGAGGCCTGGATGATATAGGAGATATCAGGATCGCCAGTCTTTCGCAGTGGTGTTGGCACGCAAATTGAAATCGCATCAACGTGTGCCAACTCTGAATAATCGCAGCTAGCATAAAACAGGCCTTCATCCACCGCAGACGCCAGTTCGTCGCTCGAAACATCTTCGATATAGCTCCTACCATTGTTCAGTTCGGTCACCTTGGATTGGTCGACGTCAATGCCAATCAGGCGAAAACCAGCCTTGGCGAAGGCAAGGGCCAGGGGAAGTCCCACGTAGCCCAAACCCACGACACCCACAGTTGCGTCGCGGCTGGCGATCCGGCTCATTATTGTCTCTTTTGTACTCGTGGACATCAGGTTTCCACTCCCTTACCTTGGATCAGCATGACAGAACTTTGAATGATCTTGGTTCTATCCATTCAATTGCTGTATACAATTCATAATCCGTATAAAATGAGGCTGATCTGGCCGCGGTTTATCCATTCTTCCGATCGATCGAGCATCTAGCACGATCCTTGCCATTAAAAACGCCGCTTCGCCTTCGTAATCTCAGATGGATCTAATAACACTTTCTTCGGCTGAGCGTTCAGATATGCCAGCAACACCTGAACTCGGTCCTTACCAGAAATGTGTGTGTCGAAAATAGCATCGTAACCTTCGAAGAGCCCATTCACAATGCGAACATGGTCCCCCCTGCTGAAGTCTGACTTGTCTGGCGCCATTGACGCCTCATATTTCCTAAGTTGTTCCTTCAGCTCTCCTATCAGAGAATCAGGAACACTCGTTGGTTCACCTCCGAACTGAACCAGACCATAGGTCCCTTCCGTCCAGCGGAGGGTGTCAGCTCCAGTCTCAATAAGGTTTACTTTGACGAACATATACCCGGGGAAAAACGGCCGCTCCTTACGAGCGCGGGGATTTACAGGAGTGACCTTCAGAACCGGATAATATGCCTCGACACCTTTTGAACATAATAACTGGTGAACTGAGGGCTCTTTGTGTGGCTTCACGTGCAGAGCATACCAGTGGAATGACATCTAATGAGTCTAGCTGGAAACCATGGTCAGGCAACCCCCAGGCCGGCGGTAAAAACTAGATCAGCAGGATCATTCGCTGGGCAAGGTCGACTATAGGCTGGGGGTAAACAGCAAGGAATATCGCTGCTCCTAACACCAATCCCGCTGCCCATTTCATCTCCGTCGTTAGCTCCTTGTGAGCTTTGCTAATACGGGAATCCTGGCCTAGAGAGTTAGCCAGTAGACGTAGCAGCGTTATGACGCCCGCTGCCATCGATAGGACGATGATGGCTGCAATCCAGAATGATTGCGTCGAAGCGAGATCGACGGTCATCCAGTGCCCTCGGAAGCCGACCGTTAATGGCAGTCCAACGAGAGAGAGACCGCCATATACAAATAGAATCAATCCCACAGGTGCGATCCAAGCCAACCGGCGCAACGAGCCCCCCAAATCCAGTGTGCTGAAGTCGGGACCTAATTGGTACCGTATAAATCCATAACCCATTCCTGCTAAAACCAAGCCAACAACGCGAGCAATCAAAAGGGTCAAGATCAACTCGGGTCTCGTTCGGTCCAGGAATGAAAACGCCAATACCACAATGCCGATATCGATGAGAATCAAGTAACCAAGCAAGCGGCCCAACGACCGGGCAGTCAAACTAAAAAGACCTGCCAGAACGAGTGCTATTGTGCCGCTCACGCGTACCACCTGCCAGAACTGGGCACTTCTTTGAACGGCAGGTGAACCAAGAAGAAGGAGTAAACAAAAAGCGATGATCATCATCTGGGCAACGCCGAAAATAACGGCCGGAACGAGCGGCTGTGACTCGCTGACAACCGGCGCAACCCAGATCTGGAAGGGAAAGCCCGCCAACAAGATCGCAAATGCGACTACATAGAGAGTGGCGACCGATCCCATCAGAGGCGCCTGTTCTGTTTCCAGGATCCAACCCGCTATAAGTAAAAGCGGAGCAGCGATTGCCACCATCGTTAAGTAGCGGAATGAGGCCAGGGTTGAGCCTGCCCGTTCCCCCTGAATCATCAGGGCGAGTAATCCGGCTGCGACGAGAAGAAGCACGGCACCGAAAACCAATGGCCGGACCATCAATGCCCCCGCTAACGGTGAGAGAACCGCGAGGGAAAGCGGTATAAATATGTATCCTTGCGGTAACAGCGTTGCAAGCAAAAAGATGATTATCATCACTCCATAGGCGAACAATAGTATCGTTCGAATAGCGCCTGTCAGAGCGATCTCCCTCCCCAATAGCATCCACGTATTTCCGCGAATCAAGCCCCCAGCCACTGTTTGACCAGAAAGATCCAGGTCGACTCTTGCCAATATCAAGGCAAGAACGAACAGTAATAAAGCACTGGATAGGCCGGCTACTCTAGGCCATCTTCGAAGAAAGAAAACGATAATGGCCAGGATCGGGGGCGCTAAGAGGACCAATAGGGGACTAGACATGATTTCCGGGAGACTCTATATCTAAGGCTTTTACCGCGATATGTCGAGCACAATCGTTATTGACCCAGAAAGATGGTAACTGTCCAAGGTGAGAGCTGCCTTTTGGTTTCCACTGCGTTGACGTGAGACCCAATACCATAACGCTAATCCAAAAGTGCCTGATAAGCATGGCGAGCTTGGGTGAGATAGGATACGACCAAAGCGACCATTAGATTCGCCGCCGCCAAAAAAGCCAACATCAGAACGGATTGCTCTAAACCACTATAAAAAAGCTCAAAGCCAGCAAGAAAGGTAAGCAAACCCATCCCGGCCTTAAGTGGTTCGCTGGTGAAGCTGAGATTGACAAGACCAAGTCCTACGAGAGCGAATACGGCTAGATTAAAGTGATCCGGAACAATCGGCAGCTGGAATACAGGCCGCTGAGACAGGATCCAGACCGCAAGAATCACCATGAGGGCGAAGAAAATTCGAAATGGTGTATCAGTTGGTAACATATAGGGTCCGAATCGCAGTAGTCGTTCTTCGCGGAGCTGTACCGCCTCATCATCTGTGACGTCCGCAGGAAGTTGGCCCCAATTTACCTGCCTGGCTGTGAAATAAATGATCAGACAAATAAACAGTCCAACCACCACCTTCATGAATGCTAACTGGGGGTCAAGCACATCCGAGAATAAGAGTCCCACAACTAGATATTGGACAGCTAGAGCTAACACGGACCAGCGCCAATCCCTCACGATAAAGATAACGGACGCTGTGACAAGGATAATGTAAGCGGCTATTGATCCACGAAGAAAATCGAAAAATTCTAGAAACTCAAGGATGTTGGGGATATCTATCATTTCTTTCTATCTCTGAAGCTGAGTTTCCGGCTAACCAAGTCTTGCCAGCCAAAAGATCACGACAAGAAGAAGCAACCAAAGCATACCACCTTCACCTTCAAGAATCGCGGCCGTCTCTCGAATAACTGTGTTCGCACCTGCAGTGACAGAAACCAGGATTCGTTTTACCGTCTGCATCGGCAGATGGATGTGGAAAGCTCCTCTTAGCGCCTCTCGAATATCGGGAACCTTGTATGCATACCAGCTAATGGCTACGGCACCCAGTGTGGTAATGAGAATCAAGATCCAGCTCATCACCTCTCTCCTTTCATCGAGAGAGATAGGTAGAATTATCAATCCCAGAGCAGGAAGAGAGAAGGCGAAGATTACGCTTACCTGTCCCAATCTTGGTAAATCTACCGGTTGCTTATTCTTACCAACTTCCCATACCTGCAAGATGGAAGCCGCTAATACCGGCATCATTAAGAGGGCAGTTACTAGAGCCAGTACAAACCTACTATCGGATATTTGGCTTCCGTACAGGGAGGAAATCCCTACAAATCCGGCCGTAAGCGGAATCCCCGCAATCGCCGCCACTCCAATCCACATCGGGAGCTTATACAAATGGGATAGTTTACCAGGCCAGGTAATTCCCAGGAACAAGCCACCTATGGCGAGAATAAGCACTTGAGTCAACAAGGTAATCGTGGCCGAGCTCGACCAGGCTCCCGCCAGTAGTATCAAGCTAATCTGCGAAACTGTGATCGCGCTAATTACCACCAGCCGTTTGTCCGGGTTCGACCAGGATATGCCGACGCTATAGATAATTCCGAGAAGACCGAAGGCGGATAGCAATAGGGTAAAAATAGTGCCACCGTCTGCGTCGTTCGTTGCCAATCTAGCCAAGAACTGGGCCCCGGCAACCGACGGCGCGATAGAAACCAATGCGGCGGTCCCGATAACATAGCTGCCGCCAACCGGCCGCCACCAATGTAA
>JAUVOB010000096.1 GCA_030599405.1 Chloroflexota bacterium
ACGGATCAGGGATACGCCATCTGTACCGAATAGATTCAAAAACAGATCGGAGTCGTCGGTAGGGACAACGCTTATAGAAATAGCCTGTCCGGCCTTGCCAGTGAAGTGCCAGAAGTGATCGCTATCACGAGCAAACACGGCATTTCCGATTTCGTCGATATGTAGTGTGCCTTGAAAGTAATAAGGATACGATTCAGTGTCACTTATTAAAATCGCGTAATCACCCGGCTCGCCCGAAGGCGAGCTGACGAGGATATCGTAAATACCGGGGTCCATCAAAGTAACGCCACTTAATATCTCTGGTTCTCCATTGATAGCGGCATTTTGCTGGGCGACAATATGACCCCCGGCATCCACTATAGATACAGACAAATCCAGCCGATGATCCGAAGCCAGGCTGACTGTCAGTTGTTTTGTAGAAGTAATCTCATGGGTCCAACGATGGATCTCATTTTGACCTAATCTTCCAGTCTCGATGGAGCTGATGTCGAGAGCCATTCGAAAAATGGTTTGCAGAGGACTTTCCGTAGCCGTCGGCGTTGCGGTATCCAGCAGATCGGGGATCTCCTGGGTGGACGTCGCTGTAGGCAGGAATGAACCCTGGTTTCCCTGTGGAGTGGGTGTGATGGACGAAGTAGCAGAGACTATTGTTGCCGTGACTGCTCCAGCGGTCTGCGTCATGATGTTTTGTTGGGGAATCGGCGTAGCCGTGTCGACAAATGGTTCTTCGCTTACAGTAGGAGTTGACGAGGCAGACGAGCCAGTTGGCACACCCGTTCGAGTTAGCACGGGCTGCAGTCCGGATTCTACAAGATCTTGGACAGGTGAAGCCGATATGACCGGAACGAGAGCAATAGGATTTGGTGACACAATGCGATCAACATCTAGAAACCATTGTTCATCAACTTCGGCCTCTCGACCGCATCCCACTAATCCTTGCCAATGTAGCCAGCGGCCCACCAGGATTACACCAGAGACATCTGTGGCCAATTGGTTTAGCTCTTGGGACGTACTCGCAACAGGAATCTCGAGTTCGCCATCGGACAAGATCCAATTCGCAGGGTAAAGTCTCGCCTTCGAATTGCACCTGGTCGTAGGTGCTCGACATAGAGTACCGGCAAGTTGCAAGTGATCGCCAACATAAGCGGCCGGATCGTCCATTAATTCCGCTGGAGATACAGATAGTGAAAGGTCGGCAGATTGTGAAAGGGCGTCGCCCGAGATTTCCTCCATCGAAGAGCCAACCAAGATACCACGTTCACCCCGGCATCCACCCACCAGTATTAGAAGAATCAGCGGCAAGAACCACCTGTAACTCATAGAAGACAGTTTAATCTATCATACCGCGAGTCGGCAAGCTGTCAGGGCTCGGCAGCAACCAATTCTTAGAGAGGATTTACCTGAGAACGATTCATTCACCCAGTTTGAAGAGAGAAAAAAGGCTATTGCGATCAAAACGCCTTATTGATGTATATTAACCTGACTACTAGATCTCCAAATAGATGACATGACTTATGATGATGAGGTTTACGGGCGGATTCTGTTTGGGGATCCGGTATTACAAGAGCTCATGAGTTCGGCTGCCTTGCTGCGGCTGCAAGGTGTCCTGCAACATGGCATCACCGGCCTAATTGGCATTACGAGAGCGACGACGCGTTTCGAACATTCGGTGGGAACCATGCTATTGGTTCGCAAAATGGGCGGTTCCATTGAAGAGCAGATGGCGGCCATGATTCACGATGTTAGCCATACGGCTTTCAGTCACGTAATCGATTACGTATTCCATAGTCACGAGGAGCAGAATTACCACGACTCGGTGAAGGAGACCTATATCTCTTCAACGGATCTTCCAAGGTTGTTAGCGAATCGGGGATACGATTGGCGTGATTTTCTGGATGGGGAGCGATATCCATTATTGGAGCAACCGGCACCTGCCTTGTGTGCGGACCGGATAGACTACTTTCTCCGTGATGCCCTTGGTCTGGGTATCGCGACAGCCGATAAAATAACCTGGGCTCTCTCTCATCTAACTGTGATGAATAACCGGATTGTCGTCGATGATTTGGAGACGGCTCGATGGTTTGGTTACACATACATAACAGCGGATCAGTCAAGCTGGGCTAACTTTCGAGAAGTCGCCTTGTATGAGCTAACAGCCATGGCGATTCGGAGGGGGCTGGAGATAGGAGCTATCGAGGAAGGTGATTTCTGGGGAAGCGACCGCGAGCTTTGGTTGAAGCTGCAGAAGAGTAATGACCCGATCATTATGGAACGACTCGGCTACGTATCGAAGAGTACTGAATTCGTTTGGGACGAAGTGGATAGTGATTTCGTCGTCGGTACTAAGCTTCGTACTGTCGATCCAGACGTTCTAGTAGGCTCGGAACTACAGAGCTTATCGGCTCTGGATAACGATTTCGCCACCGCGCGGGTAACATACCTTGACCGAAATCGAGGGAATTGGCCCATCCGAATAGTCAGCCGCTGATTTTCCTCCGATCCCACCAGTCAGTTTCAATAATGAACCATATCAGAAAAATAATTGAATGAACGAACCAGATATCATATAATAAGTTCGATTCCTGAATCGCTGAGCTCAAGAATGAATAAACCTCTGGATAATAAAGATCGCGCACTGCTGAGGTATTTGCAAGGCGATGCCCGTATTACCAATACGGAGCTTGCGAAGCGCGTTGATCTTTCACCGCCAGGTTTGCAGAAAAGGGTGCGAAAACTAGAGGAACTGGGTGTCATCGAGGGATATCGGACGCTGCTGAACCGTGAAACACTCGGGTTCGACATGCTCTGCTTCGTGCAGGTTACCCTTCAACGACATGAGCCGGAAGCCATTCGCAGGTTCAAGGACGTCGTCCAGTCGATGTCTGAGGTAATGGAGTGCTACCATCTTACCGGTGAATTTGATTACCTGCTTAAGGTCATCGTCCGGAATCGAAAACACCTGGAGCAATTTCTTGTAGATAAACTTACACCCATTAAAGGAATGGACAAGATCCGGACCAGTCTAGTATTGAGTGAGATCAAAGCCACAACGGAAGTTCCGTTAGGTGACGAATCAGCGGAAGTGGAGGGCGAGAGCTAAATAGACATGACAATCAATATCACTCCTGTCGTCAACGAATTCGAGTCCCCCGACCTAAGATTGGCTGGTTGGACACGATCCATAAAACGATCAGTCCTCAGAGAGATGCTGGCAGTTGTATCTCGACCCGGCATTCTATCGTTCGCCGGTGGTTTACCGGCCCCTGAACTATTCCCAGCGAAAGAGTACGCTCAGGCCGTCAATGTAACCCTATCCAGGGATAAAGAAGCCCTTCAATATGGTCCTCCATATCCACCGCTAAAAGGTCATATCGTTGACCTGATGGCCCAGAGAGGCGTCGCCTGTTATGAGGAGCAGGTATTTATCACAACCGGCGCACAGCAAGCACTCAACGTGCTTACTCGTCTGTTTCTTGACCGAGGCGGCGCCGTGTTGATTGAAGAACTGGTATACACAGGCATCCAGCAGGCGCTAGCTGGCTATGAAGCTGAAATCATCACTGTACCAACTGATCTAGAGTTAGGAATGGAAACCGATGCTGTCGAGTCGCATCTCTTGGCTGGATTACGTCCGGCCTATGTATACGCGATTCCCGAAGCCCATAACCCATTAGGTGTCAGTTTGAGCGAGGCGCGGGCGTCGAGGTTGGTGGAGCTTGCTCGAAAATACGGTTTTCCAATTGTGGAAGATGATCCATACGGATTTCTCACGTACGACAAAGAGGCAACGCCGCCATTGCGATCATTGGACGATAGGTGGGTGATCTATGTTGGCTCGTTTTCAAAGATCCTAGCTCCGGCCCTCAGGCTCGGGTGGATGGTTGTTCCTGAGTATCTTGTTCCAAAACTAACCGTACTTAAAGAAGCCCTAGATCTCGAGACTTCCGCATTCATTCAACGAACTGTGGCAGAATACTTGGAAGCAGGCCACTTACCCTCCCACCTTAATCAACTTCGTGACGAGTATCGCCTCCGGCGTGACACGATGCTCGCTTCCATGGAACGGCATTTTCCACCGGTTGCCCGGTGGACAAATCCATCTGGTGGGATGTTTATCTGGGTTGAATTACCGGGGCATGTTGATACGACAGAACTGTTGACAATCGCCGTTGAAGAGGAGCATGTTGCTTACATACCCGGCTCCGCTTTCAGCGTCAATTCAGGCATTATCGGTTCAAGTTTGTCCGATCGATCCGATAACTGTATGCGCTTAAACTTCTCCAATAGCTCGCCAGAAGAAATCGAAAGAGGCATTGTCCGTCTAGGTCGGATTTTGCACAAACACTGCTAGTTGCTCAGAACAAGCAAGCCAAAAGCGTACTAATTCACGTTAACCAAAATCGAGCAGATGATTGTATTGTTCGCCGCATTGCGGTGTTCAAACATGGTATATCATTAGGTATAGGAGGCTGTCGTGGAAGATTTTTTACCGATTAAGGGAATAGATCATGTAGAATTCTACGTCGGTAATGCGAAGCAGGCGGCGCATTACTACCGCACAGGATTTGGTTTTGCTATCGCTGCGTACAGTGGGCTTGAAACGGGCAACCGTGAGCGCGCGTCCTATGTGATGGAACAGGGAAAGATCCGGCTTGTCTTATCGACTGCTCTCGGACCTGACCATCCAATAGCCCGGCATGTCCACCTCCATGGGGATGGCGTAGCCATCATAGCTCTAGCGGTTCCTGATGCGGCAAGCTCTTATCAAGAAACAATACGCCGAGGGGCGACCGGGGTAATTCCGCCAAGCCAGGATGATGATGATCATGGTGTTTACAGATACTCGGCGATCAAGGTGTACGGCGACACTATCATCAAGTTCGTCGATCGAAGTGACTATAATGGTTCTTTTTCCCCTGGATATGACGGTCGAAATAGTTCCAATTCAAGCGACGATCACCGGAGATCGCGAGCCCGATTAGGGTATATCGATCATATGGTTGGCAATGTAGAATTGGGGGCGATGAATCGGTGGGTATCATTCTTCGCCGATACGATGGGGTTTTCGCAGCTGGTGCATTTTGACGATGAAGATATATCCACGGAATACTCGGCTTTGATGTCAAAGGTAATGCAGGACGGAACCGGTAAAGTAAAATTCCCGATCAACGAACCTGCCGAAGGAAAGAGAAAATCGCAGATCCAGGAGTACCTAGACTACTATTGTGGACCCGGGGTACAGCACCTGGCACTATCTACGGGCGATATTCTCGAGACGGTGACCGAGCTGTCCGCCAACGGAATTGAATTCCTCCACGTTCCTACTACTTACTACGACGAATTAGAAGGCCGGATAGGAAAAATCGATGAACCTATCGACAAATTAGCTGAGCTAGGAATTCTTGTCGACCGTGATGACGAGGGTTATTTGCTGCAAATATTCACCAAGCCAGTGGAAGACCGCCCAACGCTTTTCTTTGAGATTATCGAGAGACACGGATCTAGGGGATTTGGGAAAGGTAATTTCAAAGCGCTTTTTGAGTCCATAGAAAGAGAGCAAGCGCTACGAGGTAATCTCTAGCCGACCGGGGTTATTGATTCCGGAAGTGGTTGACTGCCCGATCATACAACCCGCAGAAAAAACCTTAATTTGGAGGTAGTCATGACTTATTATTTCAAACTCGGTCAAATTCCCCATAAAAGACACACCCAGTTTAGGCAGAACGATGGTTCACTTTTCCATGAAGAAGTAATGGGGATCCATGGTTTTGCTGGAATTCAATCCATTCTATACCATGTCCATCCCCCTACTCAGATACGGCGTGTAACACTCGATACGGATGTCACCATCTCTTATGAATAATCCGGCCCACTCCGTCCGCGTCACCTACGAACCGACGGGATTCCGGAAGGTGGTGATTTGATTGGTGGACGGATTCCACTGATGGGGAATAACGAGGTAGTCCTCTACGTAGCCCGTCCAACAAAGCCGATGTCCTATTGGTATAAGTTCGCCCATGGGGATGATATTCTATTCATTCACGAAGGAAGAGGATTACTCGAGAGCCAGTTCGGGACGATGCGATATGGGCCTGGTGATTACCTGGTGATACCAACCGGGGTGATCTGGAGAGTCATACCGGAGGAGGGCGTGCCTCATAGGG
>JAUVOB010000087.1 GCA_030599405.1 Chloroflexota bacterium
AGACTACCAGGTTTTCGGCCTTGATCAGCACGTCCGCTGCCGTCAAAATGGGATCGTCGCTTGAGGGCTCTGCTTCTACCTTCGAGGCGTTGAGCAATCGCTGGACCGTCGACAGCGTTCTTCCTGGTTCGTACTGGATGGCTAGCCTTGCATACCTGTCCAGACGCGTTCCACGCAGGTTGAGTACAACCAAGTCGGCACCTCGTTCAGTAGCTTGTTTGACCCGTAGCCACCAGATAGGTGCTTCTTCATGCAGGTCGCTCGCTACGACAAGGATCGCGTCGCCAGGACCAAGATCCATTAAGTTGCTGTCCTTGGAAATGCCAACCAGGGCGATGATATCACTGCCCCCGATACGCCGGTCAGCCAGGTCGAGGTTGTTACTGTCCAGCCCCTTCCTGAAGAGTTTCTGAAACATGAACAGATCTTCGTTGCTTAAGCGATCATTGGCCACTCCACCAACAGCATCTTTCGCCAACTGAAGGCGGCCGGCAACCAGATCTAGCGCCTGATCCCACGAGGATTCAACAAGCTCACCATCCTGCCGAATTAGCGGCTTGGTCAGACGCTCTGGCGAATCCGCGAAATGATGGACAAAACGACCCTTATCGCAGATCCAGATTTCGTTCACGCGCTCGTTCTGGCGTGGTAAGATGCGTTTGATGACCTGCTGACCCATGGATTTGGCCTCACGGCGGGTACTCATGGTCATGTTGCACCCAACTGGGCAATGAGGGCAGATGCTGGCAACAGGGGTCATCTCCCATGGTCTGGCCCCGAAACGAAAGTCTGCCGTGGTCAGCGCGCCAACAGGGCAGATATCCGTGGTATTTCCACTCCAGTAACTGTCAAAACCCGGGTCCGACATAGTAACAATTTCTAGATAGCGACCTCGGTTATGGAATGCTATGACCGGATCATCAACAATTTCGCTCTGGAACCGCGTACAGCGCGCACATTGGATGCAACGTTCACGGTCCAGGAAAATCAACTCGCCCAGAGGCACATGCTTGGCACTCTGTAACTTGTCATCGTAATCGAACCGGCTTGTGTCCTTCCCATGACGAATCGTGAGATTCTGTAACGGGCATTCGCCCCCTTTGTCACAGATCGGACAATCAAGAGGATGGCTAGTCAATAGGAATTCAATGATGTCGCCTCTCGCATCAGTCACTTTTTTGGTCTTAGCTCGAACGGCCATCCCCTGAGCGACCTCAACCGTACAGCCTGTCTGCAACACTGGAGCGAAACGGATCTGCGGGTTGCCATCATCATCAACAACGATGTCCCCACTCTGCCTATCGCGGACCGGCATCCCGATATCTACCAGGCACATACGGCACATGCCCACCGGCTTCATCTTCGGATGGTAGCAAAAGACAGGAATGTCTTCGCCGACAAGCTTAGCCGCATCCACCACCAGGGTGCCCTGGGGTACAGTTATCTCTATCCCATCAATCGTTAGCGTTACAAGATCGCTCATTGCACTATCTAGTTACTCAGCTTCGTTTCCTAAATCCAAAAAAGTATTCGACATCCTATGACGGGTCTTTAGCTGCCCGACCGGGCCGGTTTGGAAACTTTATCGTAATACTCCTCTGGAAAATGTTTAATCGTCGAAAGAACTGGGCTCGTAGCAAATTCCCCCAGTGCGCACAGCGTTTCGCCCTGCATCTGTTTCGCCACGCTTTCCAAGAGCTTGACGTCGCTTTCACTGCCATTACCGCTAAGTATTCGTTGGTATATTCGTTCCAACCAATATGTTCCTTCACGACAAGGTGTGCACTTGCCACACGATTCATGATGGAAAAAGTGGATGAGTTTCATCGCTGCCCAAACCATGTCTACGCTCTCGTCCATAACGATGAGCGACGCAGAACCGAGCAGTGACTCATGTTCCTCCATACCCTCAAAAGATAGGGGCGCATCAAGGGCGCTCTCTGTAACAATCGGGGCGGAACCACCCGAGGGTAAGAGAGCCTTGAATTTCTTTCCGTTTGGGACGCCGTTTCCGTACTGATCTCCAAATATTAGTTCGCGATAGGTCGTTCCCATCGGAACCTCGAAATTTCCAGGATTGTTTACATGCCCACTCAAGCAGACGATCTTTGGACCGGAGCTTTTTTCGGTTCCAATACCCAGATACCACTCTGCTCCGTTAACTATGACCGGAGGCACGTTAGAGAGTGTCTCCACGTTATTGACGACAGTTGGTTTGGCGTAGAGACCTTCCTGGGCCGGGAATGGGGGTCTTATTCGGGGCTGTCCCAACTTTCCCTCGAGAGACTCTAGCAGGGCGGACTCTTCACCACAGATATAGGCGCCCGCGCCATAATGTGAATAAAAGTTACAGGAGAAATCAAACCCAAAGATGTTGGTGCCGAGAGCGTTGTTGGCGTAGGCGTCATTCAAGGCCGATTCGAAGGTTCGCGCGGCGTGCATAAACTCGCCACGAAAATAGATAAAGCAGGCCTGAGCTCCGATTGCGTAAGCGCAAATCAAAGCGCCTTCGATCACCTGATGGGGATTAAACTCGATCAGTTCTCGATCTTTGAACGTCCCCGCCTCAGACTCGTCGGCGTTCACCACAACATACTTAGGTCCATCTTCCTTTGGGATGAATCCCCATTTCACTCCCGCCGGAAATCCCGCCCCTCCCCGACCGCGGATGTTTGACTTGCGAACGATATTCGTCACTTCGCTGGGAGAAAACTCCTTAAGGGCTTTCTTGAGTCCTTCGTAACCACCGTTTTCAGTATAGACATCAAAACGGTGAATATTCTTAATATCTCGGTGACGGAGCAGGATTAGAGCCATCGTTATTTTCGCTTCAATGATTCTTTGAACGCCTCAACTCCATAATAGGGAGCTACGCCGTCCGCATCGTCTTTCCGCAAACGCTCGATCAAGGCATCGAGCTTGACCTCGTCAAGGTTCTCTTCGTATCGCAAATTGACCTGGAGCATCGGAGCTTTGTCACAAGCCGCCAGACACATAACAGTCTTTACAGTGAACATGCCGTCATCGGTGGTGCCGCCCTCTTCAATGCCCAATTTGTTGCAGGCTGCCTCAACCAGATCGTCGGCGCCACAAAGCGCGCAAGGAAGATCGTTGCAGATCTCCAATACATACTTGCCCACTGGTTCCTCATAGAAGAGGGTATAGAACCCGGCAAGCGACAAAACCTGGGTCGGCTCGAGATCCAGTAATGCGGCAACGTCTTTGATGGCCTCTTCACTCATATAGCCGTATGAATCCTGGGCTAAGTACATCGCAGGCAGCACGGCCGATCGCTTGTCAGGATATTTGGCAAATATGGCCTCGATTTCGGCCGGATAATCATCAATGAGCACGGTTTTCTCCTAGACAATCAGCCATTGTTTGTCGTTGGAAGGGACGGCATTAAGCGAATCATTATCGATCGATCTCTCCAAGCACGATATCAATCGAACCGATGATTGCTACCAGGTCCGCGACGAACACATCCTTGCCTAAGATCGGCAAAGACGCGAGATTAACGAAAGATGGGGTTCGGAAGTGAACCCTGGCTGGCTTCGAGGTCCCATCTCCCCGAAGATAGCAACCAAACTCTCCTCGCGGAGACTCAATTCTCTGGAAAACAGAGCCTTCGGGTGCTCTAAATCCCTCCGTCCAGATCTTAAAATGGTGTATGACAGCTTCCATGCTGCGACCCAGCTCCGATCGTGGTGGCGGAACGATCTTCCAATCATCGATTGTTACCGGACCATCAGGCAATCTATTCAGTGCCTGTTCTACTAGGCTGAGACTTTCTCGCATCTCTAGCATCCGGCACCAGTATCGGTCGTAGATATCCCCTGTGCTACCAAGGGGCACGTTGAAATCATACTCTTCATAGCCCAAATAGGGGGTTGCTTTCCGAATATCCCAGTCAACTCCCGAACCCCGCAAGCTTGGACCTGTGAGCCCCCAGGCAATTGCATCCTCGGCCGAAATCGATCCTATACCCTTCGTCCGATCCAGGAAGATGGGATTTCTCGTTAGAAGCGCCTCGTAATCGGCAATCTTGGCCGGAAAGAATTCTAGAAACTTCCTTACTGCCGGCTCAAATTCCTCCGGCACGTCACGCCAGAGACCACCCGGGCGGAAGTAGCTCGCCATCATCCGCTGACCGGCGCACATTTCAAAGATATCAAGGAGGTATTCGCGCTCCCGAAATGTGTAAAGAAACACCGTCATGGCAGCGATATCAAGGGCGTGAGTACCCAGCCAGACGAGGTGGCTGGCAATTCGGGTCAGCTCTGTAAGGATCAGCCTGATTACCTGTGCTCTTGGAGGTGGTTCTACATCCAGCAATTTCTCAACCGCCATTATGTATCCCAGGTTGTTGGATAGCGGTGCCAGATAATCCATTCGGTCAGTCATTACCAGCGCCTTAGTATAGGTCTTGGACTCCATGGTCTTTTCGATACCAGTGTGCAAGAACCCTATATCAGGAGCCAGGTTAACTACTGTTTCTCCGTCGAGCTCAACAAGAAGTCGCAATACGCCATGGGTGCTAGGATGCTGGGGACCCATGCTCAGCAGCATGTTATCTTCGCTGCTGATAGTCAGACCCGAGCCGTACTTGGCTCGCAGCTCTTCTATAGTTAGCTCTTGTACTATGTCGCTTCCGGGGGTCAGTTTGTCGTTTTCCCCAGTACCTGCGCCATCAGTCATTCGTTCCTCTCATCACAGCCGGTAATTGATCTTGCCTTCGATAAGCCGGTATTAATTGTCTAACTAGTCCTTCGCGTACGGTTTCTTGGCGTCAATCACTTCCCAATTAAACGAAAACTGGACCTCTTCATAACCAAGAGGGTAATCCTTCCGCAAAGGATGCCCTTGCCAATCTTCGGGTAGGAAAAGGCGTCTAAGCTGATCGTTGCCCTTGAAGGTAATACCCATCAGATCCCAAACCTCCATTTCTAACCAGGAGGCTATTGGCCACACAGAAGCTACAGTCTCCGGCCCATCATCAGGGTCGTCTACGGGCACTCTCAGGCGTAGTTGTTGCTTATTAGGTATAGAGTAGACGTGATAATTGACGGCGAAACGGGGGTACTCAGGGAGCATGTCGTCGGCGACAATGTCCTCTAGGAAGTTGCACAAGAGATCCTCGTCATCTCGAAGGAACAAACAGATCTCTCGCAAGAATTCTTGCCTGATCACCAGTGTTCGTTCGCCCCGAAAGTCGATTACGTCCTCGATGGCTTCGGGAAACGCCTGGTTGACCTTGCTGTAAAATGCATCTGGGTCAGGCGTCGTGTCGTTCATCAAGCCCAATCCTTCATGCCTTCACCGCGGATCTTCTCATGTAAAGTCATGATACCGTCAATCAGAGCCTCCGGTCGAGGAGGGCAGCCAGCTATGTATATGTCAACAGGTACAATTTCGTCAACGCCTTGCACAATGGCGTAGTTATTGAAAATACCACCGCAGGACGCGCAATCTCCCATAGCAATAACCCACTTAGGCTCAGCCATCTGGTCGTAGAGCCTTCGCAATACGGGGGCCATTTTACGCGACACTCGACCGGCAACGATCATTAGATCTGATTGTCTCGGTGAAGGTCTCATTAGTTCCATTCCGAAGCGTGAAGCGTCGTAATGGGCCGCCTGCATCGACATCATCTCAATCGCGCAGCAGGCGAGACCGAATAAAATCGGCCACATTGAGTTCGTTCGCCCCCAGTTAATCGCGTCTTCCAAACGGGCGGTGACAACGCCCAAATTACCAAGTTTTTGTTCTACTCCCATTCCAGCGCACCCTTTTTCCAAATCCAAATATACCCGACCAGCAGAATAGCAATGAATACGAACACCTCAGCCAGTCCGAACAGACCGAGCTCTCGCAGCGTAACTGCCCAGGGCAGAAGGAATATGATCTCGATGTCAAACAGGATGAACAAGACGGCGATCAGGTAAAACTTAACCGGGAGCCTTCGCTGAGCTGAGCCTATGGGTGTTATTCCGGACTCGTAAGGCGTTTCCTTGCGAGGGGATGGTCGCTTCGGACCGAGACTTAGAGACAAAACCGGCAACAGGGCAGCGAAAAATAGGGCGATGCCAAATAAGACGGCTATTGGTATGTATTGGCGCAGAAGATACTCATCCATACGAGGCTAATTCTAACTCCAATTTGGTTGGGGTTGCATATGTGGGGCGTAAATCCCGGTCATATGGAACAATGAGCTGTCAGGAATTCGCTGTAACCAGGTAATATGCCTATCCTCTCTTTACGAATGTAAATTTTATCACAATCAAAACTGGCAGCAACACATATTTATCTATTATTATAGATAATATCGTTTTTATGTATTGAGTTGCTCTTTACTCAGGGGGGAAATAGAAAGCCGGATTCTTAGCTCGCGTAGTCACGGAGAGATTTGCTTCGGCTCGGATGTCTAAGTTTGCGCAATGCCTTGGCTTCGATCTGGCGTATCCGCTCACGGGTCA
>JAUVOB010000253.1 GCA_030599405.1 Chloroflexota bacterium
AAGGACGATAAACTCGACCAGGAGTGTTAGGGTGAGAGCGCCGGAGATCAGTACTAGTACTATTCTTCGCGCCGTTGCCAGACCGGGCCGCAAAGCTAATAGTCCCGCGGCAAACGCCAATGGAAGCGCTAGGGGTGCAATCAAGTAGCCTTTGATCAGCAAGAATGCCGATATAAGTGCAATAAGAACAAAACCGGATACCACGAACCAGGCAAAACGTTCCCACTTTTCGAGAGAGGCTCTTGACCAACTCTTGCTCCACGCCCGGAACTCGATCGCCAAGTAAGTTAGGATAAAGAACAAGAACAAGCCATAAATGATCAGATAGTTGCTGAGACGAGTGAATGAGCCCGGCCAGAGAGAAACCGAGGAATAGGCAGTACCGTAGTTGGCCGTAAAGGGTATGAAAGGAACTATGGAAAGAGCGATGAGAATCACCGCGTACACAAGGGCATAGCCTATCATTTTAAGGTTGATTCGATTGAACTTGCGGAAGGAAGCATAGATCACCGCCAGAACCCCGATAAGCAGATAGGTTGGAAAATCCCAGGTATTTGTTGGTCGCAACACGCCTATCGCCAGACCTCCTACAACCAATGTCGCTCCTATCCCCCAGGCGCTTTGTTTCGCCTCTTCATCGGCTTGCAGGACGATCGAGACAGCCCAGGCCAAGGCAAGAAGAGTCAAGGGTAAAGCGATCATATGGGCGTGCAAATCCCCATATAAGAATGTAAAGAAGGGAAACTCAGTGATCGGCTGAACTTCACCTGGCTCAGCATTAATAGCCCGGCTCGCAAGCCAAAACCAATCTCCAGGATAGATAGACGCTGGACGATCCGTCAGGGCAAGATCGACACCCCCGTCAATCGTACGCACAATTGTGTCAAGGGGGGCAAAACCTGTATCCACATCGCTGTCGCTGGCTTGATTCCAGGTGTTGAATACGACTGTAACTTCGGCAAGATTGCCCAGAATTACGCACAGAAGCGCCGCAACAACTCCGGCAACAACAGCCTTGGTCTTAATCCTTGAGAGACTAATCCTAATCGAAGGCCACCCTGAACTCGAATCGCCTTGAGTCAGTTTCTGACGTCTGCGGGCTGTTAGATTGTAGGCGATGCTGAATGCACCCATACCCGTGAAGCTGAACAACATCGGAAGTATCAGGTTGTAGGCGATCGTAGGTAGTATTCCCAGAAGCTTGGTCAGTGCCCCTACATATACAAATCCATAATAATAGTAATTGATAATTCCGCCGGAAAACCATGGATCGTAGGGAGGAAAATAACTACTTTTCAACACGGCGTTGAAGTAGGACAGATCCATTGGTTTCTCACCACCCCAAATGATGTCCCAGGCATCAGGATTTCCCAACCGGATCACAATTAGTATGACGAATAGCGATAAGGCCAATAGCTCTGTTGTCCAGATGAGCAGGTAGTTCTCTCTGATGAATGCGGCAAGCTCCTTACGCTTCTTTATGGCGATCAGTAGGTTCGCAAGAAACAACACGAATAAGCCAAGGATTAGGGTCGTTCGGGAGTTTGGAAGTAGCCGTAAACTAGCGAGTAGCCAACCAAAGTATGATATTAGAAGAATCGAAAGTATACGGGCGAATGGATAGCCGCGATCGGCCAAACCCCGAAATACAACAAAGGTGAGTGGGAATGCAATCCAGCCAAGGACAATAACGGCAAGCCACCAGAGGACCGCCGCCAACCAGGGATGTTGAGATAACAGACCATCAATGTTGAAAAGTTTGTTAAAAGATCCTCCACTTTGCTGTCTCAATTTAGTTTCTGGATCGAGAAGCAAGCCGTTTGGAGCTTTTGTGGCCTGCCCTGGGGTCATGAAAACGACCTGATTAAGATCAACTGATCCGAGAATCTGCTTAACTCTCTCAGGAGCGTAGGCATCGGTCTTGGCGAATATCCAGACCGGCGGGTGATCGTATACGCTAAACGCCTCCTCGACAGCCAGATCGCCGGCGGGAGGCCATCCAATCTCAGGTGGTGAACCCCAGTTTATCTCACCACCGACATCACTGATATATAGTGGGCCCACATGCAGGTCGGAATGGAATTGGTTAACAGGTTCAAAACCGAGCTCTCCGTTAAATAATGCTTCGTAATAGCGAGCTGTTAGTGGATATGTCATTGGGAGTCTTGGAATTGACCACAATGCCCTCTGGCTACTCAAGATTATGTAGTCGGATTCCTCCAGCCATCTATAGAAACTCTGGCGCTTATCCTCGCTATCAGGGTGGGTGATGGGTATCAAACCTTCACTCAAGCCCTCGAAATACATAGAATAGGGATCCCGACCATCAAGACGTACCGGCAACGAGTCATCCCAATGTTCGTTGGCTAATCGGCTTGTGGAGGCGATAAAAGACCCACCAGATCCTGCCTCGGCGAGCAGAAGATATTGTTTTTGGCTGTCTATTTCAGTCTCCGGCAGGTTGATAAAGACCGCTTGGCGTTCGCTACCAAGGTTTAACGATTGACTGACCTCGGCTAGGGGATTGTTATTTGTCAGATCTGTTAATGATACTTTGAGGTTTTCGCCGGCATCACTGATCTGATCGCCCTCCGAATCGCTCAAATAGTTGAAGCGTACTCCTTTCAAAAGACCATCTTCTGGAAGTGTAAAATCTAATCTTAAGGGGGGTCCTCCAGCATAGAAGTCATACCTGCGGAGGGGTAGTTGCATCTGGCGTTCCTCGCCAGCAACTTCATAGATCAACGTGGCGCCAGATGGAACATTATCAAACAGCCAGGCGGATGCCTGGACCCTAGTTACAGGGTTTCGATAGATATCCAGAAACGCATTGGCCCATAGATAAGTTGGCACAACAACCAGGACTATCAGCGTTCCTGCAAGTATTCGCTTTGTCCGGTTTACTCCGGCACGTTTCCAGAGCTCAATTAGGGCCCAGCTGCCAAGGAGAAACAAGAAGGGGTAAATTGGAAGAAAGTATCTGATTGACTTCACCCACCGTGTTGACATAAAGATGAAATAGAGCCCTGTCCATGTAACCAAGAGAAAGTGTGATGTCCAATCTGGTTTTGCCCTGATTATGCGCCAGAGGGCCCAGAAGAAACCAAACAGACAAGCCAATCCAGCAGTTATGCCCATACCCCAGAGGACCATATTTGTTAAGGGGAAAATAACGGGCTCCCGATCTGTCCATTGGAGGGCGGGGGGGAAGGTCGCGTCAGGACTCTGGAGCGTCTGAATCTCTTCCATGTTGGCCAACCACTGCGGATTTAGGCCAATGATTGACTTCACAGCGAGAACCAGAGCATTTGGCAATTCGCCGGTTTCAGCAAGTGCGGTCTCTCGAACGATTTGAGGATCAGAGAAGGCGTAAGGTTGGGCTAATCGAAAGGTAACAACTGAAAAGAGAGCAGCGATGACAATGCCTACCACTACGTTTAGTACATCTGACTTTCCTCTAGAGGTGAGCACATATCTCCAGCCCTCATCAGGAGACGAGTCAGAAGAGCGACGAGCAAGCCAGATAAAGGCCGCCACAGCAGCCATTGATGCAAGAGGGGCGAGGTTGATCCGTGAGGCTACGGAGAGGCCAAGCATAACGCCGAACAACACCCACCAGCGGATTTCTCTACTGTTTTCGCTGGCCCTGACCGCCGCATACATCGCTCCAACAGTCGCCGCTGCAGCCCAATTATCCATTGTGAAAAA
>JAUVOB010000349.1 GCA_030599405.1 Chloroflexota bacterium
ATAACTTACTTATTTGAAATAACTTATGACAGAGACAATCGTTATCACGGATCCCGATACCGATCGGTACCACACCTTCGGGTATATTAGCTGGTGGCAGCAAGAGACCGTTAAAGATGCCGTCGTTTTGGTCGTTGGTGCTGGCGCACTCGGAAATGAGGTGCTAAAAAACTTGGCCTTGATGGGGATCGGAAACATCCTCATCGCCGATTTTGACACCATTGAGGACAGCAACCTTAGCCGATCCGTGCTCTTCAGAGAATCAGATCGGGGAAAGGCCAAAGCCGAAGTTGCAGCCGCTGCAGTCAAAGAACTCAATCCCGACGTTAATGTCAAAGCCTGGAACGGTGATATTAATTTCGAAATGGGGCTCGGCGTCTTTCGGCATGTCGACGTCGTCATTGGGTGCCTTGATAATCGTGAGGCCCGTCTCTCCCTTAATCGATTTAGCTGGGCGATAAACAAGCCCTGGGTTGACGGTGCGATTCAGGAGTTGATGGGCATAGTACGTGTGTTTTGGCCCGGTCGGGGCGCTTGCTACGAATGCACGTTGACCGACGAAGACTATCAAATCATCGGCTTGCGATACTCGTGCCCATTGTTAGCCCGGGAGAATATTCTCCAAGGGAAGGTACCGACGACGCCTACAAGCGCATCTATTGTGGCTGCATTCCAGACCCAGGAGGCTCTTAAGATCATACATGGTATGGAAGTACAACCCGGAAAGGCGCTGATGATCAACGGCCTTACCAACGATATCTATACCACTAAGTATCCAGTAAAAGACGCTTGTATGAGTCACGCGACGTTGGAACCTATCGTCGAGTTAACTGATAGGTCGTCTGTAGATACGACACTAGGTGAATTGCTTGCAATTTCCCGGGAACGACTGGGCCCAGAAACTGTGCTAGAATTCGACGGCGAACTTGTCGTATCGATGCGCTGCCCGGATTGCGGTCTTGAATCGCAGGTACTTAGAAAAATGGCAAGGCTGTCTGAGAGCGCGTTCACCTGCCCAAATTGCGGTGGTCGTCGAGAGATGCTTTTGACGCACCGTATTGATGGAAGCGAAGAATTCCTGTCGTGTATGTTGGCGGAAGTTGATATACCGGCCCTTGGCATCGTCCGGGCTCGGAACGGTTCCGAAAGCATTTACTATGAGCTAACGGGAGACGTAAACAAAGCCCTGGGCTTTGAGTAATAGACCCCGGAAGAAGAATATAGAAGGATTCGTTTGGTCGCTCGACGACCATCGAAAACGGCTTGATTTATTGCAACTATCATAGATAGAAAACGTATTGATTTATGAGCTTCATTGTAGTCTCAGGAACGGAGGCATTTAGAACATGGCAAGTATTAAGGTAATTATCTATGACCCAACCGGATCGAAGAAAACCCCGGTTGAGCTCCCCGAAGACGTACCGATGCGCAGGCTAATTCCTGCCTTGGTCAGCAAGATGGGTTTACCCACCAGTCAGGGTGCGAATCCCATCACTTATCGACTAGATCATCGTTCATCTGGTAAACGATTGGCTGATGATGAGTCATTGACTGATGCCGGCGTAGCAGAAGACGACATTCTCAGCCTGTTCCCTGAAGTAACAGCTGGGTAGTCCAACCTTAGCCCCGCATTATCAGAGGACTGGTCACCAGAAACTGACCAGTCCTCTGATTCAGGCTATATTGCTTGAGGTAGGTCATGTCGTTCGACATTAGAGATACCAGGCTTCGTAATGACCACGAGCGAATTCGCGACTTGGTAAATCGCAGCGAATTGATTCACGTCCTTCGCACCGAGGGTGATCCTCCTGAGAAGTACCTGATCAAGTTCACTTGCCGGGGGATAGAGAAGCTAAGCCCGGGTGGTAAACCCGTGTTCCGCAACGAGCACGAGGTAACCGTTTACCTGCACGCGGAATATCCATTAAAACAACCACAGCTCAAGTGGCTCACACCCATTTTTCATCCGAATATACACAGTACTGGAGCAGTTTGCATCGGAGCGTGGTGGCCGGCAAAGACCCTAGACCATCTGTTATTGACTTTAGGTGAAATGGTTCAGTACAAGAATCTTGGACCAAAAGATCCGATGAACTCAAGAGCTGCCGCCTGGGCGCTTCGAAATAAAAGGCTGTTTCCAGTAGATTCCAGGCCGCTTAAGGGCGAATCATTGGAGGATCAGATTATTATCGTAGTAGATGAGGAACCAGATGACCTCGGCATCAACATCCTCTGAGCGCCCTGCGAACGCTGATGGAAAGACTACGAGCAGCCCTGAATCCAATCACCTCGACGCGCTGAAGAAAGATAGGGTAACCAATCAGGCTCCCTCGGCGATGATTGGCCACAGTATACTTCACGGTTCTGAGCCTGGTGAAGTACCTGTTTCAGTCGTGATGACCCAACTGGCTCTCGCGCAGCTTGAGAGTCACTGCTATGGTGTATTAGATTCGGAGCTAGGGGGTGTATTACTAGGTAAGGTCGAGCGTCGGGATACGAACAACTACATTCTCGTAAAGGCCGTGCTACCCGTGAAAACTGATGATTATGGTCCGGTCCACTTTACCTTCTCAGCCGATTCATGGGCCATTCTCCATGAGGAGCGTGCCCAGCTGTATCCGAATATGGATATTGTCGGATGGTATCATACGCACCCTGGTTTCGGTGTTTTTTATTCAGCCGATGACGTCGTCGTCCACTCGGCCGCTTTTGTCTTACCTTGGCATGTTGGGTTAGTCATTGATCCGGTGCTCAGGGAGGGTTGCTGGTTCGGTTGGCGTTCCACGTCATCAGAACATCCAGAGCCAAGTCTCGCGCCTATGGTGGGTTATTATGAGCTGCCAGATGAGCGCGACGAGAGCATCGTTTCTTGGAGACTTGTCGAGGCCTCGATCTGGC
>JAUVOB010000228.1 GCA_030599405.1 Chloroflexota bacterium
TCGCTTGACGCTGAAAATGGGGGGTGCTAACATCGTATGATCAAGCTGGCCGTGTGGTCGCGGCCTGGTTCGCCAGGTCGAGGAAAGTCCGCACTCCACAAAGCACGGTGCCGGCTAACGGCCGGGCGGGGTAACCCGACGGAAAGTGCAACAGAGAGGTGTATTGCCGGCTGGAGCTATGGCTCTTGGCCGGTGAGGGTGAAACGGTGGTGTAAGAGACCACCAGCAGCGGCAGAGATGCCGCTGGCTCGGCAAACCCCACCGGGAGCAAGGTCAAGCAGAGTGGATGATATGCTGGGTCGTTTGATTGTGTGAAAACACAGTCGTAACGCTCTGGTAAACTCATCGGGGTTGCTCGCCCCGACTGACACTCGGGTAGATCGCGTGAGCGAATCAGCAATGGTTCGCCTAGATAGATGACCACTGCCCGTGTCTAACACGGGTACAGAATGCGGCTTACAGGCCAGCTTGATCTTCGATAGTGACTATCTGCATTGGACATCGATATGTCCCGAAAACCGATGGATAATAAATGAAGATTCGTGTTCTATTTGTATGTCTGGGCAATATATGCCGTTCACCTATGGCTGAAGCTGTTTTCCAGCAGTTGGTCAACGAAGCAGGTCTGGAAACCGAGATCGAGGTCGATTCTGCCGGTACAAGCTCATGGCATGTTGGCGAACCCGCACACCCAGGAACGCGGAAGATTTTGGCGAGGAACGGGATATCTTATAGCGGGACTTCGCGCAGTATAGACAGGGCGGAACTCAGCGATGATCACACCTATGTCATCGCGATGGATGAAAGTAACGAACGGCAGATAAAGTCCCTAAGCCAAAAACACGATCGCGTGTTTCGTCTGCTAGAATTCAGCACTCAAACGGCTGGGCGAGATGTGCCAGATCCATACTACAGTGGCGATTTCGACCTGGTATATACTCTAGTCGAAGACGCCTGCAGAGGTTTGTTGAAGGCGATCAAAGATTGGGAAGGAATTTGAGAAACTGCTGTCATGGGACGTGAAGCGATCAAGATTGCCGGCGCAGGACCAGCAGGACTGGCTGCAGCTATAAACTTAGCTAAGGCAGGTATTGAGGTAGATATATTTGAAAAGCGCAGTGACACGGGAAAGAGGTTTCACGGTGATCTTCAGGGTCTTGAGAACTGGTCAAGCGAAGAAAATGTTCTCGAGCTCCTGAGCGAGATGAATCTGCGCGTGAACTTTGACTGTGATCCCTTTCTAAGTCTGGTAACAACTAATGGCGTGAAAACCAGGTACTCTAACTACGATGAACCATTATGCTACCTGGTAAAACGCGGAGATATGCCGGGCAGCCTCGATCAAGGACTGAAGGACCAGGCCCTAGAATCAGGCGTAAACATACACTTTGGTAAGACCATCTCGCTTGAAGAGGCTGATATCATTGCCACCGGTCCAATATCAAAAGAGTTATTTGCAGTTGACAAGGGTATTGTATTCTCGACAACTCATGACGATCTGAACGTCTTCCTTCTGAATGACGATGCGGCCTACAAAGGTTATTCCTACCTTCTAATAACGAAAGGATATGGCTGCATGTGTACCGTTCTCTTTGATCGGTTCAAGAAGGTAGATGAATGTTTCGAGGTCAGCAAACGTATGCTGAGCGAGATGTTTCCGGTTGACATTGAGAACCCCTCTCCTGTTGCGGGAGTTGGATGCTTTTCGACGAGGAATAACTTTCAGCAGGGCAGCAGAATGTTCGTCGGCGAGGCAGCAGGAATTCAAGATTTGCTGTGGGGATTCGGTATAAAAACGGCGCTAGAATCGGGACATTTAGCGGCGGAGTGCATTATCCAGGGCTATGATTATCGAGAGGTTGCCAAGAGCCATTTTGAAGGTAGATTGAAAGCAACCTTAGTCAACCGATTTGTATGGGAAGTAGTCCGGTTCAACAATTATGCGGTCGTTGTCGATGAACGGTTACAAAGCAGAACGAAAAGATCGTTCAACTTATCTAATCTTTATGGATTCAGTTCGCTGCACAGAGCGGTTTATCCATTAGCTCGATGGTTTATGAAGAGAAGATACCCAGATCTCAGACTATAGAGACCAACCTGAGCTGTATACGAGATTGAGAACAATAACGGTTGAAAGCTAATTGTTGAAAGATTGATGAGCGGCTAGCAGAGGTTGGCGCGATCGGATCGTTATCACCGAAGGAGCATTTTATGGAGAGAGAGGTGATCGTCGTCGGGGCAGGTCCAAGCGGCTCGGCAGCTGCCACAGCCATGGCCCAAAGAGGACGTGATGTTTTGCTTATTGACCGGGCTAGATTTCCGAGGGACAAGACCTGCGGGGATGGTATACCAGCCAGTGCCATTGAAATTCTCTATTCATTAGGCATGAAGGACAAAGTGCTGGCCTCTAACTTCTATGAGATTCAACACGTTATGCTGAGCTCGCCGAGCGGACATATCTTGGAAGCTCCAATCAAGCACGGAGAGAAAGGGAGTCACACCTATGTCATCCCCAGAATGCTGTTAGACGCTCTGATCCAAGGGCATGCCGTCGAATCGGGCGCATCATTTCTAGAGGGCCAGGTTACAGGACCGATCATTGAGGACGGCCGGGTGATTGGCGTTAAGGTGAAGAACGACGGTACGGAAGAGGAGATCCAGGCGAAAGTCGTAATCGGCGCAGATGGTGTTACATCTTCGATTGCCCGGGAACTCCGCCCGGACAAACAGGAAGATAGGCATCGCGCGGTTGCCTTGAGGGCCTATATTGAGGATATTGAAGAACTCCCGCGAGTGGCGGAATTCTATCTGTACAATGAAATCCTACCAGGTTATGCTTGGATATTTCCTCTTGGTGAAGGGCGAGCCAACATCGGTTTGGGGATGCGCTTGGATAAATACCGCAAGGCGAATAGAAGCCTTGAAGAACTTTTGGATGTTTTCCTAAATATGCCGGCCATCAAGAGCCGTTTGAAACAAGGCGGCAAAATTGAAAACGTCTCCGTTTGGCAATTGAATTTTGGATCGCAGGATATGCAGAGAGCGTATGACGGCGCAATCTTGATCGGTGATGCCGCGGGTTTAATCAATCCGCTAACCGGCGGTGGTATTACCAATGGTGTGCAGTCGGCGGTAATAGCAGCCGATGTCGTCGACAAAGCATTTTCCACTGGTGATTTTTCAATAGAGGTATTGAAAGAGTACGAACAGCGTCTCAACGACCGGCTCCGGCCGGGGATGAGGCGTTCATATCTCATTCAGCGAAGCCTCATATACTTCCCTAGTTGGGTTGATTGGATCGTACGTTGGGGAGGATCCAATAGCATGGTTGCCAAGACGTTCATCGAAAAACTGTAGTCTGGCTGGTTCGCTTCGGTCTCGACTCAATTACCAATACAACAAAAAACCCGCTCTTCATAGAGCGGGTTAGTTTTTTTTGATAACGAATACGCGATAATTACGAAACTGTTCGAAGAGCGTTGACGCTCCTAGCTTGAGGACCCTTGCCAACATCGACTTCGACAAACTCGACGTGATCACCCTCGTAGAGGTTTCGGTATCCCTCTCCCTCTATCGCCGAGTAATGCACGAATATTTCATTCTCCCCCTGGTCGGGCATGATGAAGCCATAGCCTTTGATGCGGCTAAACCATTTGACGACGCCTCGCTTTCTATCCATCGCAAGTCCTCCGTTGAAATTACTACATGAGAGCTACCTAAAATCTAGCATGACCCCGGGGCAGTGTCTATAGGTAGCAGGGCGTTTTCTCGGTTTATTCACGGGCAGCATACAGTGTATTTTCGTGTAGACATACACTTTGTGGGTGATACGGGGGCTCAGCCCCCACATATCCGGTTTCTGATGACCTTCAGGCCCCTGGAGCTCAATTTCGTCGCTGATCCCTTGCCACTATAGGGGGAAAAGGGACCTATGCCTGACCCTATATAGGCAATACCCCAGTCATAGCAGAGATCTACGGCGGCCCTCAATCAA
>JAUVOB010000351.1 GCA_030599405.1 Chloroflexota bacterium
CCTTCCACATCGCTTCGGTGATAACGAGCCCAAACCCTTCGCGCGTCGATTTTTGGATCACAATATCCGAGATTCGCTGCATAACATTGACGAGAATCGGATCATCCCCACGCACAAAGAGCACATCGCCACGAGCGAGGAAATCCTTGGCGACTTCTGTCATCTGTGCCAGGATTCTTGCCCCCTCCGGATCGTCGCTGGCCATGTTGTATACAAATATTAAACGGCAATCGACTTGCTCTTTGACCCGTTCAAAAACCTTCAAAACACCTTCAGGATCCTTCCAGGGGTCGAAGCGCGAAACCTGGGTGATAATCGGCTTATCCGTTGGAATCTTGTGCTGGGTTAGATAATCCTCGATCACCTGTTCGGGGAGATCCATGTTCTTCGGGGAAAGAGGGTCGATGGAGGGGGATATGATATCCTGCTCGATCGCAAGGTCAGCGACCTTATAATCCTCAGAGGAGACGATCATACGGTCATATTCGACAACGTAGGGTTCCATGAAAGCCCAAGCCTGAGGGTTCGGTTTTGTAATATCAATATGGCAGCGCCAGACCCAAGGAGATGTATGCGCTATATTACGAACTAACGCGCATGGCTGTGGGTCATGAATGATGACATAGTCGTGATCGAGAAAAGCAAAGCGAGCAAATTTCTCATTAATAAACTTGTAAATCTCCAGTTCCTCTTCTGAAAAAGACAGGTCCTGCCCTTGAAGCGCGTTGTGGAACTTCTTCGTTACCTCGAAAAAATCTGGGACACCATGCAGGACTCGCCAATCCGTGCGGATTCCCAGATCGTTCATCAACAATACGAAACTGTCCAATATTTCTGCGACTCCTCCACCGTAACTGGTTGCGTTCACATGGGCAACCGTAGCGCCTTGAAGCGTTTTCGCCTTCTCCTGGATTTCTTTCAGGACCGCATCGTCGGCGATCCCGCGATAATCTTCGAAATGCTTAATTCTGCTTTTCATTAATGAGAATCCTCGTCTTGATTTGATTTTTTACTACTCCATCTTCTCGCCGCCCGGTCTTTCTGAGAAGCGAAGTAGGTACAATCATTTTAGATTGGATTCAGTAATCCGGATGTGAATTGAGCGTCTTATCTCATAACCTTGATAAGTTTCTCAACCCGGATACGTCCGCTTACCGTAAGCGGCAATTCTATCATCAATAGCCCCCCCTTGTATGCGTATAAAACAACCATCTTCCGCTTTTAGAGATCCCCGGGCGATAAGAATGATAATGGCCACACGCCTCGAGCGCCTCGCCAAGAGGTTCTCGGGTGGAATGTCCCTGGTTCACAAGTACAAAGGGAAAGATTATCTAGCTGCAGCCCTCGCCTTATTCGCCGCCTGGGAAAGTGGTCGGCTTACGAGCTGTGACCTTCGCACTGAAGACCATCTGTCGAATAGATTCGCTGCTCAAGCCCTTGTCGTCATCGCCCAGGTAATATGGCTTCGCTTCCCCGCCTTCCATAATCAACGCCACCCGACTTGAACCGGCATCTACGGCGAGGCGTTCTTCAGGATCAAGCTGTTCTAAAGCAGCTTCGATTACAGATTCATCCAGATAAACCGGCGTGAGCTTCACGTCGACGAAGCCGGCGGACTCAATGGCTGCGGTGTACTCCTTCACATCCAACGCACCAGCGAGGCACCCAACCCATGCGCTCAAATTGTCTTTTATCCCCTCGGGGAGGGCTCCATCGGTGACGATATCGCTTACGGCCAAGCGACCTCCCGGTCGCAACGCGCGGTAAGCCTCACGGAAAACCTGAGGTTTGTCTGGACTTAGATTGATGACGCAGTTCGAGATTACAACATCCGCGGTCTCATCGGCAACCGGAAGGTGCTCGATCTCCCCCAGTCGGAACTCGACATTCTCCGCGCCAAGATTATCTTTATTGAGGCGTGCTTTTTCGATCATCTCAGCGGTCATGTCGATACCGATAACGCGACCTGATTCGCCCACTTGCTTCCCGGCCAGAAAGCAGTCGATTCCACCGCCCGAACCGAGGTCTAACACAGTCTGGCCCGACTCGAGTGAAGCAAGCGTCACCGGATCTCCACATCCCAGGGATAGACCAGTCACGTCATCGGGTAAGGACGCCACATCCGGGCTTTCGTAGATCTTCGATACTACGTCGATATCATTAACACCCGTCGACGGCGAACACCCACAACTGCTCTCGGCAGGTCCACAGCATCCGGCTTCACCCGCTTTCTCAAACGAGGTTGCTATGCTCCCGTAGTGGTTGCGTACCTGAGTGTGAATATCTAGATTTTCATCCTTGGTCTTGTTCTCAGTCATAACCATACTCCTTCAATAGATATATTTACATACTTCGATGTTATTACTCAAAAAAACTCTCGTGAATAACCTCAATCCACAAGTTCGACGGGGTGCTCTGGAGCGAAATTTTCTGCCACCTGGCAGCACCCTTCCGCCATCCGTTCCTGATTTAGCGTGTAGAGTACCTGCTTACCGTGTCGCTCCGATCGCACCAGCCCTGCTGTTTTGAGAATTTTCAAGTGATGTGAAACAGTAGGTTGAGCTACATTTGTTTTCTCAACAATATCGTTCACACTCAATAACACACAGCAGCAGATCGCCATAATGTTCTGACGAGTCTCGTCCGCTATCGCCTTGGCAAATTCAACTGTGTCCACAGATTTTTGCTTCATATTGATATCCGTCTATAAGTTATCATATCGAAGTTCTTCAATATGTCAAGCGGGAGGTCAATTCCAACCGGTCAAAATAGGGGGCCTTTTAGTCCAGCGGACTCAAAGTGTCCTCCGGCAATGAATCTCTTCGGGAGGAGTATCGACTGTCTCTTGTTGTTTGACATTCTTAATGGTGAGAAGGCGAATATCTAG
>JAUVOB010000215.1 GCA_030599405.1 Chloroflexota bacterium
ATATCCCCATTAATATCCATCGTTTACCTCATCTAGCGATCATACCTGACGGTTTTTAGCGGCAATCATTTCATCGACCCGCGTGAACTTGATCCGTGGTCGACCTATAGCTGCGCCTAGTTCTTTTTCCAGATCGTCAAGACGCTGCCAGTCAGCATATGAGAAGTAGTCCGGTTGTCGATCGTTTATGAACGTCTCCAAGGATGTCGCATTAGGCTGGACTGGTGAAAGCACCCTGCCCGAAGCTAGATCCTTGATCATATTTTCGGCCGTCTCCATGGCATCTGGCTTATTCGTACCGATAACACCAGACGGACCTCGCTTTATCCATCCCGCTGTATATTCACCGAGAAGTGGTTTCCTGGTGTCAAGCTTCATGACACGTCCGGCCTCATTGTAGATAACGCCCCAGTTTTCGTTGTAAGGGACACCTTCTAGTGGCACTCCACGATAGCCAATCGAACGAAATACCAGTCCGACCGGCAACTCCTCGAACTCATCGACCGACTTCGGACGCAGCGTTCCCGCATCGGTGGCATACAATTCGTTTCTGACCAACTTCATCGAATTCACGCAGTTATCTTCATCACCGGTTAGCTCGACAGGTGAAACCAAGAACCGCAGATGTAATCGACGAGTTTTTCCTGTTTGTTCTCGCCTAGAAAACTGCTGAATTAATTCTACTTTCCTCTCAGTCCCCCTATCCGCGTCAGCCATAACGGCCAGACTTAGATCGTCAAGCTCGGCCTCAGACGGCAATACGACCACATCAGCATCCTGCATTTCGCCAAGCTCTTTCAGTTCGGGGGGGGTAAAAGCGCCTTGAGCCGGCCCTCGGCGACCAACCATATAAACATCCTTAATCCGGCTTTCACTCAGAGCCCGTAAAGCGTGATCAGCAATATCGGTTTCAAATAGCTCTTCTGGCGATCGGCACAATATGCGAGCGACATCAACGGCCACGTTTCCAATGCCAATAACAGCCGCGGTTTCCTGGGACAGATCGAATTCAAAATCCCGGTAATCCGGATGGCCATTATACCAAGCGACGAACTGAGTTGCAGCGTGACTACTCTTCAGGTCAATACCGGGAATATTGAGATATCTATCTGTTTGAGCACCGGTTGAGTAGACGATCTGGTGGAAATGAGATCTTAAATCATCCACGGAGATATCTGTGCCCAACTCGACATTGCCAAAAAAACGGTAGCCGGGCCTGGCGGCTATTCGATCAAATACTTTCGTGACTGACTTTATCTTTTGATGATCTGGCGCCACCCCATTGCGTACAAGACCAAATGGGGTTGGCAGCCGATCAAACATATCGATCTCGATGACTAGATCTTTTTGCTTCAATAGGTGCTCCGCAACATAGAAACCAGCTGGACCGGCACCGACTATTGCAACGCGAAGGGGCTGTGATTCGGAACCAATTTGCGACATTTGAATCTCCTAACTGGTACAGAGAGCGTTGAGAAGTCAATCTTCGTTCGCCATGAGCATTGTTTCAAGAGTATCAATCTCGCCCATGTATTCGTCACGTTGAGCTTTTAGGATGTCTCCTATCGAGACGATTCCAATGAGCCGCTCCCCACTTCGAACAGGAAGATGGCGAAAACGCTTTTCAGTCATAATATGGGCGACGGAGATGACATCATCTTCAGGCAATCCGATGATGACCTCGGTTGTCATCACCTGGCTGACCGGAAACGAGCCGACATCAGGAGGTTTTGCAGCTGCGAGTATGATGTCGCGTTCTGAGATTATGCCGGTCAGCTCCCCCGATGCGTCCATGACGACGAGCGCACCAATATTGTGCTCCGCCAGAACCTCTATCGCATTTTGGACCGTTGCTTCGTGCTCGATAGAGATTATCTCTCCGCCTTTCTTCGACAAGATGCTGCTAATCTTCATAGACATTGCCTCCTATTGTAGACACAGACAGCGAGCCGGCGGAGCACAATTGTAATTTAAGCTAACGCGGAATCACCGAAGATAGCGTATTGCAGGCTGGGCATCCGCCGCCTGGACGAATAATAGCATAACCTGCCTGTGGATCGCCACTTGGATCATAGAATGTGAAGTCGACATTGTAAACGATAAGCAATCTAACTCGGCCTTGCTGGTTAGATAAGCTAACGGCCTCGGCCAACCATTGGGCGTGTTCCCCGACAGATGTTCCTGAAGCCCAACCAAAATTGGCAGGAAGGCTGCCAAAGTCTTCACTGGACAGATAACCCAGTTCAGTGAAGCACAGAGGTCTGCTTCCGCCAAAGCCGCCATAGTAGACATTTACTGTCGGCTGGTAATACCAACTATAGTGACTGCCTCCTGGATGTCCCGATGATACGGTTGGTGATGTTGCACCAGCGTTGTGATGTATACCGATGCAGTCCATGTAATTCGCCGCGCCAGCGGCAGCCATACCGTTCACGTAGCGGTCGTCCGCCCAAGCATTGTGACCGTTGTCAAAACCGGTCGGCGCCAGCGCTCCGCTGATTACCATCAGGTTGGGATTTGCACCCTTGATGGCATTGTAGGCCGGAGCCAGCATGTTATTGACGTAGGATGTTGGATCAATCTGACCAGCCGGCCATTCAAAGTCGATATTCTGCTCGTTCCATACCTCAATAGCGTCGGGTGAATCAGCTCCGAGGGAAGCCAGGCCACGCATAAATTCGGTAAACGAACTGAAGTCGATGCTGTCCGGAGCAGGATAGGTGTTTGCACCGGTGACGCTAATCAAGACCTTCATACCGTTCGCATGGGCATCGCGAATTCGTCCAGCGAGACCTGCCGGATCATCCCCGGGACTCCATTTATGCTGAAATTTGACCCACGTCATGCCAATATCTCTCATCGTTCCTGGATTGGCGAAACTCTGAGTCTGACCGCCCACCCCGAAACCACTGCTGCTCGGCGGCGGTGCTGGCGGAGGTGACCCTGGAGGTGGGGGTTGCGGTGGAGGGGATCCTCCAGAACCTCCTGGGACGGTTAACACCTGTCCAGCGTAAATATAATTAGGGTTGATGATGTTATTCGCCTGCGCTAGCGCGACCACAGTGGTATTGAAACGCCGTGCAATACCTGACAGAGTATCCCCTGGTTGGATTACGTATGTCCCACCGCTCGATGGGGGTGGCTCAGTTGGTGGCTGTGGCTCAGGTGGTGGCGCACCATCCGTGGGAATAATTATCGATTCACCAGCATAAATTAAATTGGGATTGCTGATGTTGTTTGCAGCGCTAATCGCCGCCACGGTTGTATTAAAACGCAGGGCTATGCTCGAGAGAGTGTCGCCCAGCTGGATAACGTACGTCGTTTGAGCGTACGCAGCCGATACCATAATCAGGGATACAAGACAGAGAAGAACTCCCCACAAAATCCAACGCGACCTTTTCATGACGTCCTCCAGGTACTACTATAGGTTGATCATGCACGTGGTGAAGCTAGACATAATGCTTCAAGAAACAATTATATGCAACTCCTACCAAAGGACAAACAATACTCTGGTATCCTCCACGCGGCTACGTAGAACCGAGTTGGGATATGATTCGCTCGCCTTGGCAAAACAGTCTTAAAAATGAACTGGGGTGCTTGCGTACCTACTGGGAAAAAGATCTTCTCTTCTCCATTCGCAACAGTTATCAGATTACACGAACTTTGGGCAAAAGTGCTACGGTTAAGGTATGCTAGGTAGGCTTAGCCGCTAGCTATAGAATCGCAGGTAGATGAATATGGATATACATGATTCGATAACCGACACGATCGGTAACACTCCACTGGTTCGCTTAACATCAGTGACCGGCGATCTCGCCTGTACTCTCGTGGCGAAGGTGGAATTCTTTAATCCAGGCGGGTCGGTAAAAGACCGGATCGGGCCAAATATCATCAGCGATGCAGAGCGAAACGGTAGGCTCAAGCCGGGAGGAACCATTGTCGAGGCCACTTCTGGGAATACCGGCGTTGGATTAGCGATTGGCGCGGCACTAAGAGGGTACCGTTGCATCTTCGTCATGCCTGACAAAATGTCACAAGAGAAGATTTTGCTCCTGAGAGCCTATGGGGCGCGGGTTGTCGTTACGCCAACAGCCGTCGAACCTGATGACCCACGCAGCTATTATTCGGTGGCGGACAGATTAGTGAAAGAGACGCCCAACGCAATCCTCGCCAATCAGTACCACAACCCGGTTAATATCCAGAGC
>JAUVOB010000362.1 GCA_030599405.1 Chloroflexota bacterium
ACTGATATTCAGTAACCGGAACATTATTAGACAGAGATTCTCCAAAGCTGAAGTGAGTATCGTGTGCATCAACGCGCTCAATAAACTCCACCCTTCCTGTAGCGATCTTGATCTGGGTGACGACGGGATCTGTGTCAATATAAAGCAGATGTGGGACTTTCCGATAATTACTCGGGGTTTCTAGACTACCAGATACATTTATGAGAAGATCCGCTGACTGTATGACTTCCTTACGCTTTCTGTCCGAAAGTCCAAACCACTCTGATTCTAGCGGAAAACGATAAGCCCATCTGTTTTCGAAGCCGAAGCGGGACATGATCTTCGCCAGATAGCCGACGTTATCGGTGCAATTCCTGGCTATCCAATCAGTGCCAGAAGCGCCACCGTCCAGATTATATGGAAATTCACCGGAATCCTCGAAGTAGTAGACATCGTGACCGAGGCGCGATAAACCAAGCAGGTATTGGAGATAATGCCAGGTGATGCCTCCCATAAGAGGATGCTGAGTGATCAAACCCGTAACTATGATACGAAGTGATGACCTCATAGACCTATTCCACTTTTTTTGTTGTAGTACACTCCAGGCTTGAGTATCCAGCGTTCTTGAAAATCGATCGTTATTATTTTGATTGCCACGTGTCTAGGCACCGATTTTTTCTCCGTGGATGGGTGCCTCGAGTTTTCCAAACGTCAACACCTGCCTAATGACCTCGGATTCATCCGATTCAACATCAACGATTTGCCCGTCATCCATTACAAATAACAAGTCGCAGTTCTCTAGCGTGCTCAGACGATGGGCGATCATGAAGCTGGTACATCCTTGCATGAGGCGCTCCATCGCCTCCATAATCTTACCCTCTGTCTTAAGGTCAACAGAGCTGGTGGGCTCATCCATAATGAGGATAGGAGCATCTTTCAGAAATGCACGCGCTAGGGCGATGCGTTGGCGCTCACCCCCAGATAGGCGCATACCGCGCTCGCCGACTTGAGTTTCATAGCCGTCGGGGAGGTCAACAATGAATTCATGGGCGTTGGCTGCTTGTGCAGCAATAACAATTTCATCTTCGCAAGCACCTGGAAAAGCATAGGCGATATTCTCGCCTATGCTGGATGAGAACAACACCGGTTCCTGGAGGACAATCGCAAATTGATCGCGTAGGTCGGCCAGCCTGTAATCTCGCAAGTCAACACCATCAAGCAGAATCTGGCCAGAGCTGGGATCATAGAAACGGGTTAACAGGCTCAATAGCGTGGTCTTTCCCGCGCCGGTTTCACCCGCAATTCCCACTCGGGTCCCAGCAGGAATCTCAACAGAGATATTTTGCAGAATAGGGTAGCCTTCATCGTAGGCAAAGGAGACCTTGTCAAAGACCACCGCGCCCTCAGCTCGCACAAGCGGTTGTGCGTTTGGCCGCTCTATCACATCCGGCGCCTCATCAAGGATAGAGAGCGCCCGTTCAGCGCTGGCTAAATGGGACTGAAGGCTGGCCACTTTCCTGCTGATGGTCTTCAGTGGACGGTAGAGCTGTCCGAGGTAAGCCATCACTAAGAGTAATTCACCCAAAGTCAGCACGCCTGCTTGAACATTGCGCACACCGATAAAAAGAACCGCAGCCGTCCCTATCGCAGTGGTTAAACCGAGCAGTAGGCCCAAACCACCTTCAGCCAGTGACAGTCGGATACGCGCTCGCATACCTTCGTTCGAGCGGCGGACGAAACGGTCCTGTTCGCGGTCCTCCTGCCCAAACGCTTTTACTACGCGGACGGCAGTCAGTACTTCTTGTACCACGGAAAGGGTAGCGCTTTCAAACTTCTTCAGTTGGCGTGACTGGCGGCGCAGGCGTAGTCGATACAGCCGCACTACGATGAAGAGGATGGGTGACACAGCCAGGGCGACCAGGGCCAGTTGCCAGTCGAGCCGAAAGGTGACGTACAGCATTGAGACAAGCGTGATAATGGCGGTTACGAATGGGATGACACCGTCGATGGCGATATAGCGGATGGCCGAGCTGTCATACTGGATGCGGTAAGTGGAGTCGGATGTGCCTATTGAGTCGTGGTATGAAAGCGAGAGGCGCTGCACATGGTCGAATAGTTGGGTTCGAAAGCCGAGAACTAGCTTTTCTCCCGTGAATGTGCTGAGTAATGAACTTCCGAGTGCCTGTAGTTGGCTCAATAAGGCGATAATTATCACCAGCACGGCAGCCACAACTAGCAGCGTCGCATCGGACTCTGGAGCGGACGAAGGTAGCAGCGTATCCAGAAAACCCGGTGGCGATTTGGAGCCAATGACGCTGTCGACAACCAGTGCCAGTGGAATGGGGGTGAGTAATAAGAGAGGCGTCGCCAGAAGGCCGATCAAGAAAATGCCCAAGATATGGAGCCAATACGGCCGGGTCCTTTTCAGCAGACGCCGATAAAGGGTGAGGTCCGTGTAGTTCATTAGGACCATTCCTCCTCTGTAGTCCCGGACTGGTCAAGCGCAGATAGAAAAGAAGACATAGCTGCGGAGCAATCCCCGAATATTCGTACCACCAGAGCCGTGGCCACAACCCCTAGAATGATGGAAGCCAACCAGGCTTGATCAATGGCTGCTAAGATGGTAAGGAGAACAAGCAGGACAGCCAGCAACGTTTCTAGAGCACCAATTCTCGGCCACGTCCGAAACCGGACCAGTTGCGTGCCTGAACCATGATCTTCGACAGCCATGCACGTACGTATAGAGCCGAACAATCCACCCCGAACTTCCAGGTCCCAGCGATCATAGTCACCTCCACGCAATACAGCCACACTTTGTGTACGCAAGGTTGCTTCGATATTTTCA
>JAUVOB010000002.1 GCA_030599405.1 Chloroflexota bacterium
ACACCTGCCGATGCCAATCGATTTCCATCATCATAATAGACTGCCCGATTCACACCACCGTCAAGTCCCTCAACTCTGCCGATGAATTGGCTTCCCTCCGCTGCAACGTCCCACAATATGGCAACGCCATTCAGATCGCCAGAGGCTAGCAGATCGCCTTCGGGGCTAAATTCCACGGTATTCACCATGCCATTGTGATCACCGAACAGTTGCAGTTGCTGCTGAGATTCCACGTCCCACAAGGCAACAGTGCTATCGACGCTTCCAGATGCTAGTAGCTGTCCATCAGGACTAAAAGCCAAACCTAAGACCGCCGCTTGGTGACCTGTAAGCGGGTTCCCTTCTGGCTCGCCAGTTTCAAGTTCCCAGACTATTACCGTATTGTCGCCACTTCCGGTGGCGACACGGGCATTATCTGGACTGATGGTGATGTTGAATACAGGGCCATTGTGTCCGACATACGTTTGAATAATCTCTCCACTAGCGGCATCGTATAGCATGGCGATGTTGTCCGCCCCAGCTGAGGCATAGTATTGCCCATCTCCGCTGTAGGCAACATCCCAGATTGGTCCAGCATGCCCCTCAAGCACTGTTCGTAGTTGCCCGGTGTTTACATCCCAAATGTGAATGCTTCGATCCCCCCCACCCGATATCAGCTGTGAACCATCTGGACTGAAGGCCAGCGCTTGGACCCAATTATCGTGACCGAGCAGCGTGCGAACAATCTCACCAGTTTCGACATCCCACAGGAGGATGCTCAAGTCATCACTGCCGGTCGCCAGTAGCTCCCCATCTGGGCTGAATGCAGCGCGGTTGACAAGCTGTGATGGATCGTGACCAACGAGTTCCCGCCAAAGAGTACCGGAATCCACATCCCATAGAAGAACAAGACCTTCGGAGCCAGCGGTCGCTAATATCTTTCCGTCAGGACTGAATACGGCGCTTTGCAGGAGGCTCGGATGCTCTCGCAAATACGTAATCAAGCCCGGGCTGGCCTGTAAACCAGACAAGATGCTTCCTACTGTCTCGGCCGATTCATTGATATTGTACGCCTCAAGACTAAGGAGAAGGGCCAAGTCGAGTTGCGGTCCACGGAGCGTTGTTGATTGGGCTGCTAACTGCCGGGCTAGGGCCAGTTCGGCCTGTATATCAGCCCGATCGCGCTCAACTTCGGCATCATTCCGGGCTATTTCAGCATCTTGAGCCTCTTGGTTGGCGCGAATTCTCTCCGCTTCCGCGGTAGATTGGGCCAGAATGGCTTCTTCAGCCCTTGTAGCCGCTAGATTTGCGCTCTCTTGGGCATTAGATTCGGCTGTAGTCCTTACGATAACCTCCGTGGCTCTGGCATCCGCCTGTCTTTCCGCATCTTGTCGTTGACCAACGGCCAGGATCGCGGCGATCACAGCAATTACGAATACAGCCGCCAGAACTACGGCCAGTGAACGAAGCCGCCTGGTCGCTTTAAGTTGCTCTTCCGCCCTGTGATGCTCCGCTTCCGCCCGCAGACGCTGTTCTTCTGCCAGGTTCCTCGCGGATTCAAGTTCTCTCTGCCTCTGAGCTTCTCTTTCCGCGGCCTGATTTTCACGGAGGATAGCGCTCGCCTGAATGTAATCGTGCTCTGGTTGGCTAAGATCGCGTTCTTGCTTACGCATCCAATCCTCAGCTTCTCCCAAGGGGACGCCTCTGAGCAAAGCCCCCTCATCACGATCACTATCCTCCCATTGACGCAGAGCAACCCGTAACCTTTCCTGCCACGTTCGAAAGGCCCGCTCCTCATTCATCCATTCCCGCAATCTACCCCAACCCCGGATTAGGGCCTCGTGTACGATCTCAACTGTTTCCAACCCTTCCGGTGTAAGACCCGTAACAACTAGGCGGGCATCAGCGAGTCGCTGAGCCAACAACCAATCCTCTTCGCCCAGTTCGTTTCTTGTTGCAAGCCGGCGTGTGTCCTCTGTACCTTCCCCTGGTCGTACCATTTGAGTGAAGATATGGCGTGTTCGAATCTGTTCGGTGACCCCTAGCTGCTCGTATATCTCATCGGCATACCGAGCAAGCGAGCCCTCTACCCTTCCTATCGCATCGTACGCGGAATGCGTGAGACGCCGACCGGACCGGCGTTCCCAAAGCAACGTTAGCGAAAATTCCAGGAGCGGCAGATTACCAGGCTCATCCCCCACATCATCTAATATTCTGTCGACAAGCCCAGCCTCGAAAATGACATTCTTCTTACCAGCGGGGCTTTCAATTGCCCTTCCCAACTCTGCCCGGGTCATTGGTCCGAGCTTGATATCTGAATCTTGAAGGGCGTCGGCAAAAGGCCGGTTAGAGAGAGCTTGTCCCATGAAATCGGCCCTAAGGGTCAAGACAAGCGTGAAGTCAAAATCCTGCCGGTCTCGACTGGCTGCGATCGCTTGAAATAAGATATTTGGGTATTTGCGGCGAATCTCTTCGTCAGTGCAGAGCGTATATAACTCTTCAAATTGATCGACGACAAGAAGTTGGCGTTTGCCATCGACCTTCGAATCTTTAAGCCTTCCGAGGACATCATCGAGCTCAAGCTCTCCGGCCTTCAGAGCGCTACCTAGTTTTCTGATCTCGACGAGGCGGTCGGTTTCACCTAGATCACCATTCATCTGACCGACAAGTGCCTCTGCTAAGGCATGGAACGGGCGGCTACCCGGTCGGATTGAAAGGATATTCCATCCACTTCTGTCTCTTATAGACGGTAGAAGTCCAGCAAAGACGACAGAGGATTTACCGCTACCCGATGGACCGATAACCGCCGCCATATGCTGGCTGGTCACAGTGTCAACAAGCCTCTCCGTAAATAATTCCCTTCCGAAGAAATAGGGAGCATCCTCTTCTCTGAACGCATACAAACCACGGTACGGACTAGATGCCAACACCTGGCTCATAGGTGTTATCCCTGCATAGGTCGAAATTGGCGAAGCTTCCTGGCTGTCGGCCGATGTGGCAACCGGCACAAACTGAGATCCTTTCTTCCTTAGTTCAGGAGATTCGCCAAAGCTCTCCAACAAGGCAGCAGAGAATTCGCCTGCGCTCTGATAGCGATCGTCAGGATCTTTGCGTAGCGCTTTCAGCAACACCTTCTCCATCTGTGGTTCAACCGAGGCGTTTACTTCACTTGGACTCGGGACAGGGTCAGTGACGTGCTTGCTCATAATGGCGTATGTTGTGTCTGCTTCAAAGGGCACGCGTCCGGTCAGCAGTTCATACGCGATTACGCCAAGCGAGTATGTATCCGAGCGTGAATCTACTCTAGTACCCTGAACTTGTTCCGGGGACATATACGCCGGTGTTCCAGATAAGGCGCCGGTCCTCGTGTGGCGTGTGGCGTATACCATGCGCGCTAATCCGAAATCCGTGAGCAGCACCTCCCCGTCGGCGGTAAACATGATATTACCTGGTTTCAGATCGCGGTGAATCATCCCCCTCGAATGGGCATAGTCAATAGCATCACCCAATGTGGCGATTATCCTTGATATCTCCTCCAGGAAGAATAGACCATGGCCGTTATCAAACTCACGTTTCCTACGCTCGATCAGCTCCGCCTTTAAGGTAGGACCCTCGATGAACTCCATAACGATGTAATAAAGGTCATCTTGATTGTCGTAATCGTATACCTGAACAATATTCGGATGGCGAAGACGAGCCACGGCGGTTGCTTCTCTTTCAAATCTCTGGATGAAATCGTCTTCCTCAGCCAGGTGGCCGTGGAGAACCTTAAGCGCAACATAGCGATCGAGGCTTGCCTGATAGGCTTTGTATACTCGAGCCATACCCCCCCGCCCGACGCGCACGACGATCTGGTATTTTCCGAGCGTTCTACCGATCAGATCACTCATCAACGACTTCCTTGAAGGCTGCCTGTAATCGTTCGATAGAAATCCAACGATTCTATTGTCTCACCCTGTAATCCGGGCATCGAGCAGCTATGATTGTACTGAAGGGTACTACGGTTGTAAATAGATGGCTTTTATCTTTCTTCGTGGGATTGGGCCAACTTGGGGAAGGATTAGATGGTGCACAGAATTAAAACGGGAAACGATCGATTCTTCATCGTTTTGGCGAGCCCTGTCTCTTTATCTGGGACGACGCCGGAGTGTTTGTACCACCAGTAGCACTAGGAGCAAGAATGCTAATGCCAGGAGCATCAAGCCCAAATAATTCTCCAGCCCTTCGCCTATCCCCTCATTCTCAACTGCGTCGGGCGAATCTGCATGTGGTTCGGGTGTTTCAGCGTAATTGGACATCTCTGTAGTCAATCTGATTTCTGGAGTGGCATCGCCAGGGAAAACGGTGGTTGGTCTTTCTATTGTTTCCACTTGGAGTTGTGGTAAATCATCAGGTGTACTTGAGGGTGCAGGTGATGGGGTAGAAGTAGGCGCGACTGGTTTTGTCGTGGTAGATGTTGGATATGGGGTCGTAGTTGCGAAGATGACCGCTGTTGGCTGAACACCCGCGATGGCGACTGCGGTCTCAATTTGTTGGATGCTCTCACCAGCATAATCTTCAATTATGAAGATTGGTGCTCCACCTATAAGACATTCCTCGTGACATACCGCAGGCGGCAGTTTGATCACATAGGCGCTGTCCGTAGCATCCACCTCGGTGGAATCACCCAAGAAGTTTACCAGGGTCGCGCTCTCTGAGAGAGCGGGCATTTCTAACACCACACCCTGGTTGGTTCGCGCCCAAGCAATCCTCGTTACCTTATCCGGCCTGGCAAATGTAGCCACATAGTAATGGGGATGCTGTTTTAGAGTTACCTGACTGAAGTGCTCGAGGTGATCAATTGTCGCTGCAAAGGCCTTGAAAGCGGGTCGCCGGCTTGAATCCTGTCGCATCAGACCGAAAGATTCACCGCCTTCAGGAAGCATCACATCAGCTAGTTTGTATACGGCAACTCGCTCCGTACCCGCCGACAGGGCCAGCGCCGTTGCTTGAATGATGAACCAGGCCTGTTGATCCAGATCCACCTGAAAGGCGGGTCGATCAACCGGCCAGAGTGGATCCCGGTTCGGCGGCGCGTTCGTCTCGTTTAGCCAAATACTCTTGTCTAACCCATATTCCTGCTGTAATTCCTGGACTTCCTGAACGATGGAGTAAACAGTATCTGGTCGAAAATAAATATGTAGCGAAATCACGTCGAAGAACCAGCCGTTCTCGTCAGCCTCCGGGTCCGCGGCGGCGACATCGAAGAGGCGGCGTAGAAATGTCTGGTCATGCCACCAGGTTACCCCCGCGAGGTGTATTGTCGCCTCGGGATCCACTTCCTTGATGGCCTGATAAGCTACTTTCAGTAGTCTGTAATAATCCTCCACGGACCCGGCAAACTCGTACCCGTATGTATCAGAGGTGATCTCCGGCTCGTTCCAGATGATCCAGTTGTGCACATTCCGTGAACTGTAATACTGGGCAATTCGACGAGTGTAGTTTGCCCAGTAGTTAGCTGGGTTGTCGACGGGAAGATCCAGCCCGATAGGTAAACCAGCTTCTGTCCCGTCTTCCGATGCCCAGATCGCTGTATTTTTCAAGAGGCCAACAACCTCGCGGCCGCTTGCCTCCGCATCTACCAACCATTCTTCGCGCACATGCAAAGTGTTCCAGTCTTCGGGTCCCTCTGGTTGAATTTCTTTCCAGTAGAAAAGGATACGCTCCCAACCGACGCCTAACTCCATAGCTTCTTCAGGAGCCCAGAAGGCTTCTGCAACACCGAACCTTGAATCAGGTAGTTGGTTGTCCTGAAGAATTTTCGAACCAACAACCAGAATTGATATTGGAAAACAGATCAGAAAAAAGGTAAATAGCCGGGCTTGGCGTTTTAACCAAATTAGTACAGCCGGTAGCAACATCTGATGCAGCATCATAAGTAGATCTCTTAATCGATAGCAGGCAATGATACCATTCGAGCGTATCTAGCAACAGATGGGCAACCTTTTTGGTATACTCAACCTGATGCGACTTCGTAAAACCCAAGAGGAAATTCTTCAGTACACGAACGGCCGAATGGCAATCAGCGCTGTGCCAGGAAGTGGGAAGACCTTTATATTGTCTCTTTTGGCAACGAAATTGCTCTCTCAGGGCTTCGTCAATTCCGACGTAGGGCAGCAAGTTTTAATCGTTACCTATATGAACGCAAGCGTCGAGACCTTTCGGGCTAGCATTCGCAAGAACCTCGAGGAAATTGGAATGCAACCAGCCGGATTCGATGTACGAACCCTACACAGCCTGGCCCTTGAAATAGTCCAAAATGCTGCCGGTGGGGGTGACGGTAGATTGGAGAATTTGCTTATTACCGACGAGACGGAGTCTGGCAATTTCATCGCCTTGTCGGTCTCAAGATGGATCGATGCAAATGGTGAATTATGGGAGAGCCTGCTACTTGACAGCAGTCCACAAGAACGCGTCCGTTGGCAAAGTGTCATTGAGAGAATCACCAGGCTTTTCATTCGAGAAGCGAAGAACTATCGATATACCCCGGAATTGATACTCGATCGACTCCAGCAAGATAGTTCAAAGGCCTCTGAACCGCTCCGAACATTATCTCAGTTGGCTGAAGATAGAGGGCGATACAACGCTTTGGAGATCCCTCTCTTGGGCATCCTGTCTGAGATTTATGCTCAGTATCAATCTGCCCTAATCCGACAATCGGCAATGGACTTCGATGATTTGATCTGGCACGCTTCGGAAATTCTCCAGTCCGACCAAGAGGCTGCCTCGGCGTTGCGCCAAAGGTGGCCGTACGTTCTTGAAGATGAAGCACAAGATAGCGTGCCGCTACAGGAACACTTACTTGAACTCATTACTGGCGAAGACGGCAACTGGGTACGCGTTGGCGATCCTAATCAGGCTATTACGAGCACATTTACAGCAGCCCATCCAAAGCAGTTCAACAAATTTCTAGATCGAGATGATGTCAAAACCCTGCCTCTTCCGCACTCTGGAAGAAATGCACCCACTATCTTTGGCGCGGCAAATAACCTGGTCAACTGGGTCTGCGACGATCACCCTGTCCCTGAAGTTAGAGCGAATGCATTCCGCCGGCAAGTGATTCTGCCAACGCCGGAAGAAGATGGCCAGCCCAATCCGTCCGATGATGAGTCATCAATCAAGATCAGTGTCTTTAAACAGCGCGAGGAAGAGGAGCTTCCCCAGGTTGCAGAAATGGCAATCACCTACTCGAATGATCACCCCGACCACACTTTAGCCATTCTTGTCCCAACAAATAATCTAGGTTATGAGATGGCAAGGCAGCTGGATGAAAATGGCGCCGACTACGATGATCAGCTTAGGAGTGACAACCAGATAAAGGAGATTGCTGCCTCACTCACGGCCGTGCTCTCGCTGCTAGCTGACCCACTTGACAAGAAAGCATTGGCAGGGACTTATTCGGCTTTACATGAGCTAGGGCATCCTGCGCTAGCATCCGATGAATTAATTCCTGAGCGAATCCACACCATTCTATTGAGCGTTCACAAACCAGAATCTTTCTTATTTGCCGCGGACGATGAAGAATTAGGCACGTCATTGCCACGAAGCGTCGCGAGTGATGCAGAGCTACGATTTCTAAAACGGTTTTCATCCTATCTAAGATCACTGTTTGAAATGCGTCCGCTTGGCTTTGACGATCTTATCCTCGCTCTGTCCGACGAGCTGTATACGGCAAAAAATGGAGAGAACGATCGCAGAGCAGATCGCAAACAAGAAATGGATCTAGCCATAGCTTATCAGCTTTCAGGCGCAGCGCGCTCATGGCTGGACATCCATCCAGAATGGCGCCTTCCAGAAATTTGTGCCCAATTAGCCAATGTCGCAAGAGGTAGTCATTCAATCTCTTTCAACTCGAGAGGTGAATCCGGGTACAAACCAAAGCCAGGATGCATTACTCTGGCAACGCAGCACGGCGCAAAGGGCATGGAGTGGGATGCGGTTTTCATCGTTGGTATCGATGGCGCGTGGATCCCGAGTGATCTTGACGCCCCGTTCTTCGGAATTCGAATGCCCTCAGGAAGTGATCCATCGGCCGAGGCGATAGCCCATTTGCGACTACTAATGGAAGGCAGCGCGGGACTTTATGCAGGCAGGTCCGCAACGGAAACCGCCCATATAGAAGTCATCTGCGAAAGGCTTAGATTGTTCTATGTCGGAATAACCCGTGCGCGACGCTATCTCCACATCAGTAGAAGTCGTACAACGCGGCACTTCGACCGAGAAGTCGATACTGAACCGGCTACCGTATTGGGAGTGCTATATCGCTATATCCGTGACAAAGCTACGTCTCGGCCCGTAGCTTAAATCTTATTCCTGGATAAATTAACGAGTTCCTTGCTTCACGATTTCCCTAGTCCGTATTAGAATAGCGTCATGAGTATCTACAATCCTTTCTTCCACAGGGGTGCGATAAGACGGGCTGAAGAATTTCACGGACGTGAAGAGCAGATTGGCCAGATCTTAGGTCTGTTTCATAATGGACAAAGTGTCTCGGTGGTTGGCCCGAGGCGGATCGGGAAGAGCTCGCTACTATTACACCTGCGAAGGCCTTCTACACGCATAGAATCGGGCATAACCCCTGAAGAGACGGTTGTCGCCCTCGTAGATTGTCAGGAATTGGGAGGATCACCGCCCGAGGAGGTTTATGAGGCTCTCATGACGAGCGTCATGGATGCGGCGGGTATGAAAAGTGGTGATTCCTCTGGGGTTGAGAGACCAGGCACTTATAGGTCCCTTGATATCATTCTGGGTGAAATATACCGATCGGGATCATCGGTCATCGTGCTGCTTGATGAATTTGAGCTATTAGCGGCCAATTCGCGACTTACGCCTTATTTCTTTGCCCGATTACGAGGCCTGACGACGAAATACGGTCTTGCTTACTTAACAGCAAGCCAGCGTCCTCTCTTCGACATTACCGCTGATGAAGAAATCCTAAGCTCACCTTTTTTCAACATCTTTGTCACCTTATCATTAGGTTTGTTTTCGCGACGAGAGGCGCTCGAACTAATCGATAAGCGGTTAAAAGGAACTGGAATAGAGTTCTCAGATGAGCTCTGCGAACACTTGATCGCCCTCGTCGGCCCCCACCCTTTCTTCCTTCATATCGCCGGCTACCATGCCTATAACGCTGTAGCGGAGAAACGAATTGATGGGTTCAAGGGCTCGCTCAATGACTTGGATGCCTCAATAGAAATCGAGTCAGACTCGCATCTTGGATACCTATGGCAAAATCTATCAAGCGAAGAGCAATACTGTCTGGCAATTCTGAATGGACCGGTGGATCCGATGCGGCAACTTGAGCAGCAGTGTCTGGTAGAGTTGACCGATGATGGATACACATACACAAGCGAAATACTGAAGCGGTTTGTTCGAAGACAGTCGGTCCAAGGTATCATTCAGGCGGGGCCGTTCGTTATTGATCGACAACGCCATCAGGTGCACGCAGATGGTCGCGAATTAAGCCTAACAACATCCCAATTCGACCTGCTATCTCGGCTTGGACAGCAGTCAGGTCAGGTCGTACCCGGTTCCAAGTTAGAAATAGCTGTATGGGGAGATGCATTACTTGATGATCCGGACCGGCTCAAGACGCTGATAAAACGTCTACGGAGGGCCATCGATCCCTTCGACAAATGGATCATAAGTGAACGCGGCGTGGGGTATGCTCTACGAGAACCAGATTTCTAGACGATTCGACCATCACGGTCTAATTGCTCGGCTTCCACGATTGCTGCTAGCGGTCATCGTTCTAGCGACAATCGCGATTCTAGCGAGTTTTGAGTCAACCGCGGCTCAGTCGTCCTCATCCGTCTATTGGCGATATGACGCCCCAGATAGGTTAAGCCGAATCAACGTTTCTGATCTTGATCAAGATGGGATCGACGATCTAGTCGTCGTAGCTGGTGACGGAGATGTAATTCTGGTCGGAGCTGACGGCATCGCGAGATGGTCGGTCCCCTACAAAACTGCAACGCCGGTTGTAGGAATGGCGACCTTCAATCTTCATGGCGAGCTAGAACCAACGGACGAAATATTGCTCCTGACCGAGGCCGGTCTCATCGTCCTTGACAGTGAAGGAAACGAGCTCTTCGCCACATCCTTTAGAGAGATACCCATTGCAGTTAGTCCAATCCAAACATCATCCAGCGATAAGGATAATGTCCTTGTTGCTCTTGCGAACGGAGAACTGCGGCAAATTGATAGTGAGGGACGACTAGTATGGCAGTATGTATTTCAGGATGCGAATTCGCAGAACGCTCAGCCTGCCCTGGTCACTGCCGATTTGAATCGCGATGGTCAAGATGAGATCATTTATAGTTATTTCACCGATGAAGGATTCAGTAAGTTAGCCCTTCTATCACCGGATGGCGAACTAATATGGGAGCGTTCAAACAGCGGTATTGTTAGTGCGATGACCATCGTAGAATTCGATCCTGAGCAGCCGTTGGAGATTGCTCTGGGCACTTCTCTTAACCGTGTCTACCTGTACTCTGCCGATGGACAACGCCGGTGGCCCTATCGATCTCCAAACAAACCGATCACCTCTTTGGAGACGGCTGTCTTGGATGGCACTCCTGCTCTTATTGTAGGTACATCGGTCGGGAAGCTTATTGCCTACGATGAATTAGGGCGCAGAATATGGGCGGGCACATACAGCGAATCACCTGATCACCCGATATTGTCTATCTCCTCCTCTTCAGGGGGGGAAAGCGGTGGGAACCCAGTCGCCCTGGCGATATTAATCGGCCAACCTTCCGGAAATACGGAGGCGTCGGATATTATTCTGCTGGATGGTGGAGGTAGGCGTCTTGAACCATCATTTCCTGCTGTTGATAACGCAGCACTCTCAAGATTAGTCGATGTGAATCACGATGGAATTAGCGAGCTGCTGCTTGCAGGATTTGCGACTGCAGAACTTCTCGATCCAGGAATTGGGGCTCGTCAATACTCCAGCTCCTGGGACTACAGGTTGGGAGCTGGTTCCCAGGCTTTCTTGGTGACCGACATCGATCAAGACGACGAACAGGAAATTCTGATTGGTACTGACGATGGCACCCTCCATGCCCTAAACAACAACGGCGCGCTGATTTGGGCGGCTGAACTCGGAGGTGTCGTTAGTGACATCTCTATTGCCGAGCCTGATACCGGTTCTCAACTTAATATAGTAGCGGTTCATAACGACAGCACCATCAGTGACGATGGTGTCGTCGCTTTAGAAGGGTTTTTGGAGCTCTTGGATCCCGACGGCAACCAACTATGGTCCAAGTCACTCCCTTCAACCATTACCTCGATGGCGGTCGGCGATATTAACCGCAGCGGACCACCGGAAGTAATAGTCGGTACCTCAGATGGGCTCATCATCGCTTTTTCGCTCACCGGTGATGAATTTTGGCGATCGACGATTAATGCCAGCGTTGACACGTTAACACTGTCCAGTGGCGGTCGTGGCGTCGATATTCTGGCAAGCACCGGCGCGAACAAAATCGATCGATTTGATAATAAGGGCACAGGATCTGTTAGGACAGCCGAGTATCTGGAAGATATCGTAGACATTTTTGATCTCACCCGGGATCCCAAGCTTGTTACTGTACTCGTAGTAGCCATCGAGGACGGCACTCTCCGAGGCATCAGCCCTCGGGGAATTCAGCTCTGGCAGGTTGATCTGCCGGGATCACCTATTGTAGCGATTCCGGCCGACAACTCGGTCATCGTTGGAACAGATGAAGACCAGCTGTTGCGGATCGACATTGATGGTGAAGTCGTCTGGCGTCAGAATGATCTAGGCCGTGTGACTAGCCTTTACTGGGGGGACCTGGACGGAAATATCCAGTCTGACATCGCTGTTGGAAATCGAGAAGGCGACATCATGCTCATAACTGGTGATGGTGAGAAAACCTGGGATCAACTCAATCTTGATAGTGAAGTTGTTGACGTTTCAGCAATCCGCCGACTACCTAACCTTCAAGCGGATCTCGTCGCCGTTACCGATAATGGCATTGTCCAGCTATTCCAATCCCAGGCCAATAGACCGCCGCTGCTAGTTAATCCCCGTACTGAAGTTAGCGAAGGTAGCTACAGCATCAGCGTATCAGTCATAGACGTTGAAAACGACCCGGTTACTGTTGGTCTTGATCTGTTCGATCCGGATAGTGATCAATGGATATTCCAGGGCGATAAGACAGCATCTGGAGGAAGAAGCACAATCTTTTGGGCCGTCGATCCGCCAGAGGACGCCGAGGAGGTTCGTTATCGATTCCAATATGATGACGGATCACATTCTGCAATGGTTGAACCAGCTGCCGGCCCTGCAGCCGTCCCGCCATCGCCGATCTTGCTGGATATCCTCATTACATTGGTATTTGGTATCATCGGAATCGGCGGTGCAGCTCTCTACATCAGACAAGCTCGGTCACCAATCGCCAGAGCTCGACGGTATTACGCTCGGCTGAAGCAAAAACCAGAATTAACGCTGGTCATGCTCAATGATGAGTACAACCGGTCAGACGGCTCCCCATATTTCTTTCTCAATCTTGCTAATGCTGCCCGTCAGGACCGAAATCGTGCCCTTACTAGTCTCGCCGATGGTTTGTACCTTTTAGACAGCCGTCCAGAGTCGGCCTTGCGAATTATGGTTGGCGCTCTTGAAGACGCGGAAAAGGAAAGGCCCCCGTGGCTTGGTCTCGATGGCTGGCTACTCCTGTATCGAACGGCTCTAACGCTTATTACAACACCTTCGATTACCGAGCTCACATTACTCAGGCCGCAGCTTGAGCAACTTCTTAAGGTTGAGGGATCTCATACGCCCAATGTCCAGTCCATGGAAGTACTTTTACCTGTGCTCACAACTTTGCGGGATAGCGAACGGGTAGACCTGGTCGAGGATCGACTCGTTTATCTGAACGAGTCCATTGGCCTGTTGAAACAACTTCAGCACCAGTCAGCTCAATACCCTGTTGAAATCGGCAACACGATACTCGTGGCCATAATCAGCCGTTGGCTAGGGCTTATTCGGGTCGAGGTGGAAGAAATACATGGGCGCGCCCAATTAGTCATCCAGCTGATGACTAAGCATTTGGTACCCGAAGAAGAACCAATAGTCGCCTTGGAAATCGCGAATAAAGGCAGAGCCCCCGCAGAGCAAGTGGTGGTTACACTTCAAGCAAATCCAGGATACAGCAAAGTCACTAAATCGCAGTTGGTACCCATCCTTTCTCCTGGCCGCAAACGGCAAGTTCAGTTCGCAATCGATCCCGATGTGCGGGAGCCTTTTCGAATTGTATTCTCGATCACCTACGATGACCGCCAGAGCGAAGGACAGATGATTGCTTTTGCCGACATGGTCTATTTGCTGCCACCAATTCGCGACTTCAAACCAATCCTGAACCCATACTCGCCGGGGATGCCTCTACGTCAAAATAGCCAGGTATTCTACGGTCGAGAGGATCTGTTTCAATTTATTCGGGATAACACAGGTCGCGGTGATCAGCGCAATGTTCTGATCTTGATCGGCCAGCGTCGAACCGGAAAAACCTCTGTCCTACTTCAGCTCGACCAACACCTTACGGAGGATCAGTTTCCGATATATATCGATTGCCAATCCCTAGGAGTGAGCCCTGGTATGCCAGCATTCTTCCATGACTTAGCATGGACGATCGCGGAGTCTCTAGCAGCGAAGGGACTGGAGATATCTGTACCAAAACCATCCGAGTGGTTAACAGATCCTGCAGGTAAATTTCAACGGCAGTTTATTCCTGCCGTTCAGCAGTTACTGCCCGATGGAACAAAGATCTTGCTGGTTTTTGACGAATTTGAAGCCTTCGAGAATCTCGTCAGGGACAACATTCTTCCACGGACGCTATTTACATTCCTGAGACACATTATGCAACATCGAGAAGGATTGGGTTTCATCTTTGCCGGAACTCATCGCTTGGAAGAAATGGGTAG
>JAUVOB010000070.1 GCA_030599405.1 Chloroflexota bacterium
CGCTGATATCAGCGGCTCAATGGAACAGTACACGCGCATGCTTTTACACTTCGCCTACTTTGTAACAAGGGGACATGACCGTTCAGTGGAGGTTTTCGTATTTAGCACCAGGCTCACACGGATAACGAGGCAACTCCGGAATCGATCTGTAGATGAAGCTATGCGGGAAGTGGGCGACGGTGTCCCTGACTGGTCAGGTGGCACCAGAATGGGCGAGGCGATTAAGGACTTTAACTACATCTGGGCGAGGCGGTTGTTGACCCGGGGAGCCGTTGTTTTGATGATAAGTGACGGATGGGATCGAGGTGATCCGGAGCTTCTCCAGAGAGAGATGGCCCGCTTGCAGCGAAGCTGCCACCGTCTTATCTGGCTCAATCCCTTGCTTGGATCTCCTCATTATGAACCACTAACGCGTGGAATGCAGGCAGCCCTGCCTTTCATTGACGATTTCATGCCTATCCACAACTTAGCAAGCCTGGAAGAATTAGCCAATCATCTCGCCCTACTAGACGAACGCCCATCGTCCAGTAAAAATCACGTTAACCACCGCTTACGCCATTCTTCTGGTAGCGTATTGTCCAAGAAGATCAACAATGCCTGAGCTGATCCCGGACATTGACAGATGGCTTGCTGAAGGTGAACCGTTGGCGGTGGCAACTGTCATCGAGACGTGGGGTTCTGCGCCTCGAGGTGTCGGGGCCAAGATGGTCATCACTTCGTCCGGCCGATTCAGTGGATCAGTTAGCGGTGGTTGTGTTGAAGGAGCTGTGCTTGAAACAGGCCTCGAGGTTCTGAACTCAGGACAGCCAGAGCTCCTTCGGTTTGGTATCTCCGACGATGTGGCTTGGGATGTGGGTCTGGCCTGTGGCGGGACTATTGAAGTTTTCGTCGAGAAAGTGGATCCCGTCCTACAGAAATTCATCCATGATCTTTCCGGTGCCAACCAGTCATTCGCGATAGCCACAGTCATAGGCGGACCCATTGAATGGCTAGGGACGAAGATCGTCGCCCAGCGTGGGGGAAGAATATTCGGAAAAGTCGACCACACATTAGAGGGAACATTGGCTGCTATTGCCCGATCCGGACTGGCAGGTGGTAAATCCCAACGTCGCCGTCTCGATCTCGCGGAATTGAAGGAGAACTCTGTTGAGGTGTTCGTCGAGGTGATCCATCCCGCTCCTACCCTAGTGATGGTCGGAGGAGTTCACATCGCGATCGTCCTCACAAGTATCGCCAAGGCCCTTGGTTACCAGACTGTTGTTATCGATCCGCGCAAGGCCTTCGGAAACCAGGAAAGGTTCGTCCATGTCGATAGATTAATCCAAGCCTGGCCTAATGATGCGTTCAAGGAAATTGAACTTACCCCGTCCACGGCAATCGCTATCTTGACTCATGATCCAAAAATCGATGATCCAGCGTTGCTGAACGTCCTTGCCAGTCCCGCTTTTTATGTCGGCGCGTTGGGGAGTCGTAAAACCCACGCTGCAAGACGAAAGCGACTTGTTGACGCAGGTTTGTCCAAAGAGCGAATCGGCCGGATTCATGCTCCAATCGGCATCGATATAGGCGCCTCGTCCCCTGAGGAAATAGCTGTTTCGATTATGGCTGAGATAGTTGCCGCAAGGCATGTTTCTTAATCAGCGTCGCCTTCCGCCACTTTCGAACTGAATTAATGAGGTATAGTGAGTCATACGCCTCCAGGTCGTCGAGGGTGATCACTCGCTCTACTAGGACACCCTCTGCCAGAAGTGACTTGCGGAACGTGCCCGGAAGTAGCCCGCACACAATAGGTGGGGTGAATAGGTCACCCTTTGATTCGAAAACGACGTTCGCCGTCGTTGTCTCGGTTATCTCACCCTTTTCGTTCCAGAGCAAGACGTCATCATAATCGATGTGGCCCTGCAAGGCGTTCTCATATACCTGCCTGTGAGTGGTCTTGTGGTAGAGGAAGACATCGTCGCGTCGAATGGGATCATTAGCAAGGGCAAGACGCACCGCTTCTGGGAAATCTACAGGGATCTCCTCGATATCCAGCTCTCCTAACCGGTTTACTGTAAGGCGGATCTTCAATGCTTGTTGCGGAAATGACGTTGCGGATCTCTCCAGTTTTTTCCGGATTTCGTCTATCTCAAGCGCGAATCCAAAATAATCGCCCGACTCAGCCAGGCGTCCTAGGTGATCCTCAAAGAGGAAGAACCCATCACTGGGAGTCCACAATATGGATTCGAGTAGCTTGAATTCCGGTCTCCGCTCTGTTAATACCCGTGCTTTCACCTGGCACTCCTGAAACTCATCCTTCATGGATGAATCCCAAACGATGCCCCCTCCAACGCCATACTCTGCTACACCCTTTGGCTTGTTCACAACCACAGTGCGAATGGCGACGTTGAATTGAGCGTACCGTCCAGGAGCTATATAGCCAATGCATCCTGTATAAACACCCCTTGGCGAGGATTCAAGATCGGCGATGATGTTCATGGTACTCACTTTCGGAGCACCGGTTATCGAAGCACAAGGGAACAGGGCGGCAAGAATCTCGGGGATTGAGGCCGTTGTCCGCGATCGAACCGTGGAGGTCATTTGCCAAACGGTAGGGTAACGTTCAACGTCGAATAATCGGGGCACGTGAACGCTCCCTAGCTGGCTTACACGGCTCATGTCGTTTCGGATCATGTCGACGATCATCACGTTCTCGGCTCGATTCTTCTCCGATCTACGGAGCCATTCCGAATGCACCTTGTCCTCAGCAAGAGTTCGACCCCGTTCGGCCGTACCCTTCATCGGACGAGAGATCAATTCTTCGCCTTCTAGTTCGAAGAAGAGTTCTGGGGATGTAGAACAGATCGCCAGAGAACCGGTGTCAATGAAGGCCGCATATTGGGCCTCCTGAGCCCGCATCAGGTCCAGGAACAAACCCCAAGGCTCGCCTCTGAAGCCGCTCTTCAATCTAAGCGTATAGTTAACCTGGTATGTCCTACCGGTCGCTATCAAATCCTTTATTCGAGCTATTGCCTGTTTGTACTCCGAACCAGTAACAGAGGGCAGCCATTTCCCGAGTTCATACGGTGGCGCCTGGCTCGGCATGACCACCTCTTCAGGTTGACGGTAGAGACCAAACCACATCAATGGTGTAGATCCAGGGCTATGGACCTTAAAGACTGTATCGAACGCCGGTGAAGCCTCGTAGCCAATAAAGCCGGCCGCGTACATACCACGCGCGTTTACTGCTTTGTCGATCTTCTCCAGGCTAGGCAAGATGTCATCGACGGTGTATACCGAGATGATATCTTCGGCGTCTACAAATCGAAGCCAGCGACGACCCTGCTGATCCTGGATAACAACTTGGTGTTCCATACTTGAATCTTACTAATCGAAGTATATGCCGAACTCATCAGAACGAAGAATGAAATAGCCATGTTTCGACCGATATTTCGACGAGCTATCCGTTGACCTCCCCGATTCTCTTTCCACGACCAAGGGCGACCGATCTCTGGTAGGCGGCCCATATACCACGAGAGATCACTGTCCGAAGGCCCCCCTTTTCCATGTGATAGAGGGCTTCGGCCGTTGTGCCACCTGGCGACGTTACCTGGTTACGGAGCTCTGCCACGTGTTTACCTGATCTCTCTGCATAGTCGACAGAACCTCTCATCGTTTGAAAGACCAATTGAGTCGCGATGCGGCGAGAGAAACCCATGTGGACCCCTGCATCGATCATCGCTTCCATAAGTAAAAAGACGTATGCCGGACCGGTCCCACTAAGGGCGGTCGCCATATCGAGATAATCCTCGTCGTCGACGTATAACTCCTGCCCAAGTGAAGCCAATATCATCTGTGCTTGCTGATTTCGCTTATCTCCGACTTCGGGCGTGGACGTCCATACAGTTATACCCTGCCCAATCTGGGCAGGCGTGTTTGGCATAGCTCGAACGACAGCTGCATGGGTCAATCCGTCAACTATTTGACTGATCGGCGTTCCGGCAAGGATAGATATAACAAGATCCTGCCGGCGCAAATGGCCCCGAACATCGGGTAATATCTCTTTAAGTACTTGTGGTTTAACAGATAGAATAACGACATGCCCTTCTTCAGCGGCGGTCTTATTCACAGTCGTAACATTAACACCATGCTTCTTGTGTAATTTCTCGCCTCTTCCCGGTCGCGGTCCGGCGGCGATGATCTGTTCAGGAACCACGATTTCCTGGGAGACGAGGCCGCGAATCATAGACTCCGCCATCGTCCCGCTGCCAATAAAGCTAATGGTAGTATCAGTAAACATATAATCTAACTTCCTTTCGTGTTCTCGTACGTAGCCCGCTGTTCTCTCGCGCTCAAGCCAGAAAATGCTCTCTTCTGAGGGTAACCTCGGATAGACGGTCCATGTCGACTGTGACCCCTAGTCCGAGTCCCGCCGGAACCTCTATGGTACTATCCTCAGGATTCAGCACAAAATCGGGTGTGGCGATATCGCTAACGTAATAACGCTCTGTGGCCGAGATGTCGCCGGGCATGGTAAATCCTGGGAGCGCTGCCAGGGCTAATTGAGCTGCCCGACCGATTCCCGTCTCTAACATTCCTCCGCACCATACCGGCATTCCGACCTCGAAGCAGATATCGTGAACGTGGCGCGCCTCGGTCCAACCGCCCACCCTGGCGGGCTTAATGTTGATGATATCGCAGGCGCCGATTGCGATCGCATAGCGGGCATGATTGGCCGAATGGATACTCTCATCCAGACATAATGGCGTACTAATCAATGATCTAAGGCGACTGTGATCAAAGATGTCGTCGTGATCAAGAGGTTGTTCCAGCATGAGCAAATCGAGTTCGTCCATGGCCTGGAAGATGGGTGCATCTTCCAAGGTATAGGCTGAATTAGCATCGAGCATGATTTGCGTATCACTGAAGGATTGTCTCGCGGCACGGGCAAGTCCTAGGTCAAAGCCCGGTCGAATTTTCAGCTTGATCCGCCGGTAGCCTTTTCCAAGGTAATCCTCAATAATCGCAAGCGTCTTATCGATCGATGGCTGAATACCGATGCTAACGCCAACCTCGACACGATCTCGGGCTGGGGTTTGATAGGGTCCGGCGAGCTTCTTAGCAAGGGAAAGACCATCGCGTTTGGCGATCATATCCCAGGCAGCGGCGTCCAGGCTTGCTTTTGCCAGTGGATGTCCCCTTACGAACGTCAGCCACCCTGACATATCCTCCGGCTCACCAATATCGCGACCAAGAACAGCAGGTATCAAGAAGTCGGTCAAGACATGCCAGGCCGTTGTCACCGTTTCATAGCTATAGCCGGGGGCTACTGTTGCAACGCACTCGCCCCACCCTGTGTAGTCACCACTGTGTAGGGATAGGATAAGACATTGGCGTTCCTCCTCCCGGCCGAAACTGGTTACGAAGGGTGTGACCAATCTCTGGCTAATATGATATAGATCGATGCTTTCAATGACCACAGATTATGAACCGTTCCTATTATTTAAGAGGTCACACTATCGACATTCATAATTGTCGACGATTTATCGGCCGCCTGCGTAAGAACATAGTAGCTGCGAGGTAGTCCGCGCTCATCCATGTTGCGTACGAAGTCCGTCACCAAGTACTGCCGTTCGAAATAATGGCCAAATATCAAACGAAGATGCTCCCGCCACCGTTTAGAAAGCGGCACATCCACTGCCTTCACATGCTGTATGTCATCAGGAATCTCTACAATGGTCAGGCTGTTGTCCAACTGGAGAAACCCACCTGGGGGAACGGGAAGATCTTTATCATTTCGGTCACATTCGTTTACGATGACGGCTCGACCGCTAAGGTATTGATCAAGTCTCAGCGGTCCTCGATTCTGAGATACGCGGCTCTTCACCCGGTTGCTGGTTACCCACCACTCAACATAAAATCGGTCGCTTGGCATTCCGATGTTAATGCCACCCATTTCCCCATAGTAATCATGGAGATATCTGTGGCAGACCACGCCTAGCTTGTGGATATTCAGGTATCCGTTCAGGCTCTCCAGCGGGTCATAAGTCCAGGTGACTAAGCGCACACCGAGCCTCAGAGCAAACTCTCTCTGGGCCATCTTTAGACGATATCCTATGCCAGCACGCTGGTATTCGGGAAGAACCCCCATAATCAGCGAGTATATAAGTAGCTGGGTCTCCTCGACTTGATCTACAGGCTCATCCAAACCCTCCAACGTTCCAGGCAATCCGAATACGAAGCCGACCAATTTGCGTCCATCGAAAGCGCCAAGGAGACAGGCTCCGTTCTTCTGCATGGCATGAAACAGCCATCCGGGAATAATATCTAGGTCATCAATATTCCAGGTCAATCTCTGGATGTCTTCGATTTGCTTTACGTCTTCGATATTGGTAACCGGCTGAATATCAATGGATATCTTATTCATGGAAAAATCCGTGTACGCCTAAGGAGTCATCAACGGTATCTCGAATTCAGTCCAGCGGGCAGGAGGTTGGATTGTTCTGACTGTTGTTGAGATCAGTTGCAGGTGTGCAATTGCATGCGCCACAGCGGTCTTCAAATTCTACCAGAGGTCAAATAAGAGCGCGACACTCTTGCAAAGAAGCGCCGATTTTTTCTTGCCAATTCATTAGCCTTGCGTTCTCTACCCACCATATGAAGAATATCAAAGATGTGCATGGAAGTCTGGCTATCGATAGGATATAACAAGAGCGATTTCATGACATGCAATCCCAGGGGTGTCGCAGAAGGCCCATTGCTGTCATCTCTACTCACAGATCACAAGTTAGAGTAAACTAGAACGTGCTTGACAAAACGCTGTTACAGCAATAATCGCTTCAAGTCAGTTCCCATTTGTGTAAGAACTCTATCAATTTATAAGCATGAATGTTACAGATCCCATCTGGTTCCAATCGTTCGGGTTAAGCCAGGCCCAAGTAGGTTCGCTCCAGGCCAAGGGACGTTGGTAATCTACGATGACCTCCAGTTCGAAATTGGTAGAACAACTCCAAGCCCAGATAGAAGCGGCTGCTAATCAAGAGTATTCTTTCGAAGCTGTTGAATTGAAGATTGCTGCGGCTTTGTTGGAACAGGGAATATTCAGTGGAATTCTTGATGAGCAG
>JAUVOB010000301.1 GCA_030599405.1 Chloroflexota bacterium
CGCCATGCCGGATCTCTTCCTTGATTCGCTCGAAGACCAACACATTTGCGTCAACCGCCATACCAGTAGATAGAAGAAATCCAGCAATGGCTGGAAGCGTCAAAGTAACGGGCAACAACTTAAAGACGGCGAAGTTAAGCAGGGCAAAGATGATCAGGGCGATATCGGCGAGAACGCCTGGTAAACGATAATAAATAACCATAAAGAGCAAGACCACTGAGACGCCGATTACGCCGGCTCGGATGCTGGATTGGATGGACTGCTCACCTAGCGTGGCTCCAATTAACCGTGTCCGCTCTATCCGGAGGGGGATGGGCAAACTGCCATAATGCAATTGCAGAGCCAATCGCCGGGCTTCTTCGAGCGTAAAATCACCGGTTATCGTCCCCGCGTCGCTGATAACGGAGCTTATCTGAGGGCTCGATATCACCCGTTTATCTAGCACTATCGTGAGAAATTGACCCTGGTTGGTCCTGGTAAACTCCTCGAAGATCGTAGATGCCTCTGGCTCTAATTCAAAGGCAACCATATATGATCGGCCCAAACTGGTTGGTTGAGACGTAGCGGACCGTAGTCCCTCGCCGGTAATAACGGTTTCAAATGTCGGCGGGAGTCCAGGTAGCTGGGTCGAATCACCGGCTATCTCACACGGCGACGGCCCTTCACTCAACGAAGTCCGGACGCACATCCCTTCAGGTAGAGATTGTCGACCAGTGTCTACGAACTCCAGCAGAGCAGTACCCTGAATCAGGTCAATTGCCAGTTGAGGATTTTCGATACCGGGCAGTTCAACTAATATTCGCCGGGAACCTTCGACCTGTACAAGCGGTTCTACAACGCCAAGGGCGTTCACTCTCTGACCCACGATCTGTCTCGCCGTATCGATATCCGCAGGATCGACCGGGCGGTCTTCTGGGACGTCAGCCTCCAACAAGACTTGAAGCCCTCCCTTGAGATCAAGGCCCTGCTTGACAGGATACTCAGGGTTCAAAACCATCCAAATGGCGCCAGCCACAAGCAGCACGATGACGGCTAACCAAAAAAGATCTCGTCCCCTCATTAATGATACCGGTTTTCCATGTTTCCTAACTCGTTAAATTTTGCATGCCGGGCAATCGATTCCGACCAATCTATGCCGTCCAATGTTTGCCTGGCAATTACGGGGCGCGCGCGATTATAACAATGGTGACCCCTGGGTCAATGCCAGCAAACGGCCGAGGTACCAATTCTTTAAGGATAATTTAATTGACATGGGCAACGACTGGTTACTATAATGTCTATAATATATGCCCTAGATGGACACCAAGGCGGTATGCGTCAGATGATGCGTTTCTGAATCTCCACTGGTGTGCCGATAAGCTCTGAATACCGGCAATGACGGTCGAGCTAACACCTTGTCGAAGGCCACCACGAGATTCGCTGCAGGAAACCGCCCAAAATCTTGGCAGGCCAGACCTCCTTGCCATACCATCTAGGGTTTCCCTTTTGGGATCATAAATCAGACCTGTTGCGTCTGATGACTTTCATCACTTCTTCAACCGGCAGCCCATAGCGCACGTTGCCGTCACGGCCGATCACGGTACGGGCCATAAATAGGCTGTTGTAAATAGCTTCTTCCACTGACTCTATCACAGCCAGCCCTAATGCCCCTATAACTGGCTGCTCGGATGCGAGCATAGGCCGTTCAGACAAGATACTATCAGACCGGTCGTGTATCTGGTAGGCAGTGCTGAAGGCAATCACAAAATCCCCGCTACCGCCGTGACAGGTGCTTCCAGTACGGGCCAGCCCAAAGGCAGCCCTTCGGCATAATCGACCGAGTTGGCGACTGTTAAGGGGAGCGTCGCTCGCGATAATGATCATAATCGATCCGGATTCTGGTCGCGGAGTATACCCAGGCGGGAATATCTGTTGACCGACAGGAATTCCGGCGATGGTTAGCTCTTGTGGCCTGCCGTAGTTACTTTGTACAAGCACGCCTGTGGTATAGCCCCCAAATCTGGCGGAAATAACCCGGCTTGCAGTGCCTATCCCTCCTTTCCATCCAAAGCAGCTGGTTCCTGTTCCAGCCCCAACCACTCCTTCGCTTACTGGTCCCGTTGAGGCATCCCTTATTGCCGATCTGACCTCGTCTTCACCAATAGGTCGGGCTTGAATATCACTCAGAAAACCGTCACTCGTCTCTCCGACAACAGGATTTACCGACGCATATCCCTTCCGACCGCTTTCATTGAACCCGATTCCGATATGTGGACTTTGTTCGATAGATAGGGTCATTAAGGCATCTGCCACTCGCGGGACATTTAATGTACCTGTCAAGGCAATAGGTGTCTCGACCTGGCCCAGTTCCCTTATTTGCTCAAATCCAGCAACCTTGCCAAAGCCGTTAATCGTATGCACGGCGGCCGGCACTTTATCCTCGTAGATATTCCCTCCATGCGGAAGGATAACCGTCACACCAGTTCGAAAAGGTCCACTCCCAGGGCGCCATTCGCCGTCGCCTTCATAGAGTGTGAAGTGACCGACCTTTACGCCAAGTACATCTGTGATCGCGTTGTTTATTCCAGCAGGAAGGGTAAACGTGGAAAGACCTAGCTCACTGTATCGAGGCATGTTCTTGCGACCTCCTCCTACCTCTTCGTTCATCTACTCGGCTGATAAGAACAGGACGAGAGATTTTGTCACACATTTTTTCACCTGCCAATTGGATGTTTCCCACTGGCAACTGTCATGGTCAGAATAGAGTGGCATTGTCTACGGAGTCATCTCGGTTAGGTCGATTGCCAACACTGGCCTTTGTGGGCTATCGACGATAATGGTGAACCCTGCCCGCAAATACATGGATTCTGGACCATTCCACATATCCATCTCATCTAGTTCAGATCCGCTCTTGGGAAAGGCTTCAACGCAGCATATACCCCTTGTTTCAAGGTCAACCAGTATTTGCCGAAGCAGATACACGGCCAAGCCAGTGCGCCGATGTTCGGGTTTGATGAGGAAGCAGGTAATCGCCCATGTATCTGGAGCATGATCAAGCGCAAATTGCCGGGTTAGTTTCTCAAGGCGATCTCGTGGTCCAATCTGACACCATCCGACTGGATCATGGTCCAAATATAGTAGATAACCATCGTATTCACCTCTGGCGAGCAATTCGTCCCTGAGTAGCCGGTTCTCATCGGCGGTTCTGTCGCTCCAACCATCCCAGCTCTCAACCCACCAGGCAACGCAAAAACACCATCCGGCATTATCTTTCTGATTGTGAATGCGGTAGAAATCTCCGACTAGAGATTTGTCGAATCGTTTCACTTCCCGGTGCA
>JAUVOB010000123.1 GCA_030599405.1 Chloroflexota bacterium
ATGTACTCTTGATGAGAAGGTGGAATTCTTAAAACAAGGCGTGTAGGTAAAAGACCGGATCGGGCCAAATATCATCAGCGATGCAGAGCGAAACGGTAGGCTCAAGACGGGAGGAACCATTGTCGAGGCCACTTCTGGGAATACCGGCCTTGGATTAGCGATTGGCGCGGCACTAAGAGAGTACCGTTGCATCTTCGTCATGCCTGACAAAATGTCACAAGAGAAGATTTTGCTCCTGAGAGCCTATGGGGCACGGGTTGTCGTTACGCCAACAGCCGTCGAACCTGACGACCCACGCAGCTATTACTCGGTGGCGGACAGATTAGTGAAAGAGACGCCCAACGCAATCCTCGCCAATCAGTACCACAACCCGGTTAATATCCAGAGCCATTATGAAACAACGGGACCAGAGATATGGGAGCAAACGAAAGGCAAGATTACTCACTTTGTGGCGGGAATGGGGACGGGCGGCACTATAACTGGGGTTGGGCGTTACCTAAAAGAGCAAAACCCGAACGTCCAGATAGTCGGCGTCGACCCGATCGGATCGATTTTATTTGACTTGCACCGTGGGAAAACAGAGACAACAGCTGAGAGCTATAAAGTGGAGGGTATAGGCGAGGACTTCCTTCCGAGCACCACCGATCTGTCTGTGATTAATGATGTAGTTCAAGTTGGAGATCGAGACAGCTTCCTCATGACTCGTCGATTAGTCCGAGAAGAAGGGATATTCTGCGGTGGTTCTTCTGGAGCCGCTGTATGGGGGGCTTTGCGCTTCGCGCGCGAAAACAGACTATCACAAGAACATGTAATGGTAGTACTCTTGCCGGATACGGGTTCTCGCTATCTAAGCAAGCTGTTCGACGACGATTGGATGCGTGAAAATGGATTCCTTGACAGGACGTGGGCTGATGTCAGAGCGTCCGATATCCAGAGAACGAAGGGTGAAATGGCCTTGATTACCGCTACTCCTACTGACCTGATCACTGACGTGATTGCTCGGCTGAAGCGTCACGATGTTTCTCAAGTGGCGGTCGTTGACAAAAGGGGTCATCTCCGGGGACTCGTAACGGAGGTTGACCTCCTTAATCACATGCTGAGGACCGATTACCAACAATCGCAAGAGGAAACGATTGAAGCGATAATTGACGCCGATACTCCTGTGGTCAAACCCGGCACACCACTTGATACTCTGATGGCAATATTCGCCGACAACAGCGTGGTTCTGATATCAGAGGGGGACAGCCTTGAAGGAATACTAACTAAGATAGATATGCTAGACTTTCTCTCAAGCCAGGCTTAGTAGCATTGTTTCTCCAATCACAAATAATGAAACGAAGAATCGATGAAAAATCTACTTTCTAGCACTATTTCAATTGTGGAAGAGGCTGGTAGGGCCATCATGTCCTACTACGAAAACTCATTTTCAGTGACCGAGAAGTCACCTGACAATCCGGTCACAGACGCGGACCTGGCAGCAGACACCTTATTGAAGCAACGCCTATTGGCAATTGTCCCGGATGCAGGATGGTTGAGTGAGGAAACCGCAGACACACTTTTTAGGCTCGACAAACGGTTATGTTGGGTAGTTGATCCGCTGGATGGCACAAAGGAATTCGTACTAGGTATACCAGAATTCACCGTCTCCGTGGCCCTTGTCGACGACGGCAAACCGGTTCTAGCGGTCATATTCAATCCGGCGACAGATGAGCTGTTTCACTCCTTACATGGCAAAGGCAGCGCGTACAAAGGCACCCGATCCCGCGCTAGCCAACGGGAAAACCTTGTCGGGGCCAGAATCGAAGCAAGTCGTAGCGAGCGACTGAGAGGTGAGTTTGAACCATTCGAGTCGGTCGTCAATGTCCATACCATGGGCAGCATCGCCTATAAGCTAGCCCGGGTATCGGCCGGACTGGCCGACGCAACCTGGAGCCGTGGCCCAAAGAACGAGTGGGATATCTGTGCCGGTGTACTCCTGGTCGAGGAAGCCGGCGGACGCTGTGTGGATTTAGACGACAATCCCATCTCTTTCAACCGTGCTCATCCAAAGGTCAACGGCATAATCGCGGACAATAATCTGATTCATGATGATGTTATCGCAGCCCTTGCCCCACACCGGTCAACCGCCCGCGTCGACTGATCGAGCTTCATCGATCGCCACCTTCACCATTCATACGGGAGCGATCCAGAGATAGGTGATCGGGATATTCTACGAAATGACCGGAGCTTCGTCGGGTGGTACCCTCAGGAATGGGTAAGATCCGGTTACATCCTGGGTAGCCGATCCACAATTGTCACCCGCTTGTCACCGAATATCGCTATGTTAAAATTCCAAGACCCTTCGACCACTTAGACGCCGGGAAGCAAATCAAAACGGAAACCCCTCATGATTTCAGAAACTTCGGCTAAATTGAGAGAAAACATCCAGAAGGTCATCGTCGGTAAGGACGAGATTATTGAATTGACTCTGATTGCCATATTGTGCGAAGGACACCTGCTTCTTGAGGATGTGCCTGGAACTGGCAAGACCACCCTGGCTAAAACCATTGCCAAATCTCTAGGCTGTTCTTTTCAGCGCATTCAATTCACTCCTGACCTTCTGCCCTCAGATGTGACCGGTATTTATTATTACAACCAGAAAAATCAGGAATTTGAATTCCGGGCCGGTCCGATCTTCTCTCAGATACTATTAGCCGATGAAATAAACCGGGCTACCCCCCGAACTCAATCTGCACTACTGGAAGCGATGCAGGAGAGACAAAGCACAGTTGACATAACCACTCACCAATTGCCGCGACCTTTCCTGGTCTTGGCAACTCAGAATCCCATCGAGCTCGAGGGAACATTCCCACTGCCTGAAGCTCAACTCGACCGATTCCTAATGAGGATCGCGCTAGGTTATCCGAGCCAGGAGGATGAGAACGCGATCCTTCTCCGGTTTGAGCGGATAGATCCTCTGGATAATCTTGAGAGCGTCGTCAACCCAGAGCAGATATTGACCATGCAGAATCAGGTACGAGAAATCCGGGTAGAAAATTCGGTTCGCAACTACATTGTAAACGTTTGCCGAGCAACTAGAACGCATTCGGATATCGAGTTGGGCGCAAGCCCAAGAGCAACCATGGCTCTTTACCGGACATGCCAAGCACTCGCTGCCATCAGGGATAGGGAATACGTGTTACCGGACGACGTGAAAACCATGGCGCCATACGTGCTTACCCATCGACTGATAATTGGTGCACAGACGCGCTTACGAGGCCGGAAGCCTGAAGACATCATTCGAGATGTTGTCGATACGGTGGCAGTACCGGTCGAGTCGTAATCGTTCTGTGGACGAAGTACACGTAATCGTCAGGGAGAGCAAGGCCAAAGAAGAGCGCAGGGAGCGTGCTCAGACTTTCCGCAATATTCGAGATGGGAGAGTTCCCGGCACCGATGAATTGGCGAAAGCACGGGGAGCCATCGTTCGCGAACGCGAGAATAGTATCTTCAGTGAGGCCTGGCTGCCCTTAGCCTTTCTGTTCCTAATTATTGGCCTCGTCGCCGGCCGAAGCGCCCCATTTCTAGCCATCGGCGTAGGCTTAATTATTATCTTCGCCTTGAGCAGTTGGTGGAGGCGCGCCTCGCTAATCGGGGTTACTTACGAGCGCTCGTTCGATCGTGACCACGTCTTTCCTGGTGAGCGTGTGCGGATGACCGCGACCATGAGCAACCGCAAACCTTTACCTCTGACCTGGCTCCAATTTCGAGATGAGATTCCGTTCGCGCCTGACAATGCCGAAGACATCTCCATCCTGGCAAGTGAGATCACCGGTAGTTACATTCTAGAGAATACACTGTCGATGAACGGCTTTGAGCGAGCCCAACGTTCGGTAAATCTCAGCTTTCCAAAGCGAGGATTTTACCAGCTTGGTCCGGTTCAATATCTTTCAGGAGACATATTCACCCTGTTCACTATTGAGAGGCAACATCGGTACCTGGACACAATCGTCGTGTATCCCAGAGTTTGGCCGTTGGAGGAACTAGAGCTCCCAGCAAAGGAACTATTCGGCGAGATAAAAGTGCACCAGAGTTTGTTCTCTGATCCGATTAAGATCCAGGGGATCCGCGACTATCAACCGCAGGATCGATTTCGCGATGTCCATTGGAAAGCTACTGCGAAGCGTAATGAATTGCAGACTAAGGTATACGATCCAACATCGGGCATGAACGTGGTCGCATTTCTCAATGTGGCCACATATCCCAAGCATTGGATGGGCTTTGATCCAAAGTTACTCGAAAGGGCGGTCAGCGTTACCGCGTCCATAACCAGATTCGCGGCCGAACAAAAGTGGGGGATTGGCGTCTTCGCCAATGGATCAGTTCCCGGTTCGGATCAACCGATCAGGGTACCGCCAGGAAGAGCTCCCGATCAACTCGTGCGAATTCTTGAGGCGTTGGCAGCCGTTACCGAGTTCGCAACGGGCTCAATCGAAATGCTAATGCATCGAGAGAGCCCACGTCTACCGTGGTCCGCTACGCTCGTTCTGATCACCGCGGTAGTTACCGAGGAGATGTTGATCGGCCTCATGCGCTTAGGCGAAGCAGGCCGGCGGATAGCCTTAATATCGCTAGCCGACGAACCGCCGCCGCAAGATGTTCGAGGAATCCACGTCTATCACGTTCCCTCCAGCGCACCCGCCTTCCAACAATCTCGCCAAGGTGATTCAACGACGGAGGCATCCTTGAGCTCCGTACCAACACCCGAGCCAGTTTACCTTGAAATCGATGAAGACGAACCAGTTGACAATTAATGAACCACATTGCTGAGTCGTCCGTCGGCGCGCACTTATGGACCGCCTGGCATCTGCTCCGGCACGAGCTATTGGTCGTGCTCTGGGCTCTCATGGAGCTAGCCCTTATTGCTCCTCTAGCCCTGGCCCTGATGCCTTGGGCCCGTTATTGGTCTCCGACGCAAGTAGTTATGTGGCTTCTCCTGATAATGCTCATCCCATTCAACCTTAGCCGAATCGCCAGCATCTTTGAAGTGCCAGTTCAGCGCCAGCAAATAATAATGGTCCTCGCCCTTGTCGTAACCATGTTATTGTCCTGGAGACTGTTGGTTTACCCCAACTATGATCTATTGGATCTTGGCTGGCTTGGGGAGATGTTTGGACATATAGCAGAGTCGGGAAACCCATACAGGTCGCGAGAGCTTGCGCTTTTTGCACTCGTCGTAGTTGGTTGGTGGCGGGGGATATCACTGGTCGGGCGACGCGTTGATGTCCGTGATACCGGGATGCGGTTGCGAATGGGGATTCTACTCTTGGCCTTGCTTGTCGCCGGGGTAGCCGGGACGTTGTTGTCCTGGTCTGTGACACCATTCATTTTATTGTTTTTCTTTTCCGCCTTGATGGCTGTGGTCTTGACCAGGGTGGAACAGCTCGAGCTAAATCGCAGTGGACGCTCTTTTCCCCTGGGTCCAAGATGGATGCTAGTGGTGGTCGGTGCAGCAGGGCTGCTCACCTTTCTCACGGCGATATTTACTGGCTTTCTCAGTGGCGATTCGGTATTGGAGATCGTTGGTTGGCTCGCGCCTATCTGGCTGGCGATCACATTTATGGGAGCTGCTGTAGCTTCAATGGTCAGCTATCTGCTGGTGCCGATAATACTTATACTTGAGTGGTTAATTGGTCTGATACCATTCGATTTTAGCGGCCCAACCACTGAGCCAGTGGAGTTCGATCTGGAATCGCCATTTGCGACCCTC